>DYON01000445.1 GCA_020720525.1 Acetofilamentum sp. | reverse complement strand
CTATTTTTTTACTATTCGAATTTATATTTTTAACTTCGTAAAGTAGAAATAGTCAATAGTCAATAGTCAATAGTCAATAGCTATTGGTCAATAGAAAATCTGCGCTAATCTGTTGAATCCGTGTCATCCGTGTTCCTAATTTTTGAAAATAGCACACAGATAACACAGATTCGACTGATTTACACTGATTTATAAAATTTTCAAATTCCGACATTACTTTGTTGTAGTTGGGTGAAAAAAGTAATTTATCAATAGTCATTGGTCATTACTCACTACTATTTTCTAAATTTCAATATTGCAAAAAGAGCTGTCAGTAAGGCAACGACAGCAACAAGTATCCACACAGTTGGTTCGGATGATTTCTGAATAACAGGGCTGTTGTCGCTGGTGGTGATGTAGCCTGCCCAAAAATACGGATTCGCATGTTGTTCTTCCGTGCAGGTGTTGATGTAGTGCAACTTAGCCAAGCGCAGGGCTTCGCTTTTCGTTTGCCCTTCGGCTAACAGTTTTGTAAATTCGTCCATAAATTGCAACGATGTTTCGGCGTCCACCGTCCAAAGCGTGTGCATGGTTGCAGGAACGCTGGCTTGATAGAATGCCGCCGTGAGGTTCATGATGCCCTCGCCGCTGAGCAATTTGCCGTCGCCCGTTTGGCACGCGCTGAGAATTACAAAAGGCGAACGAATGTCCAAGTTACGAATTGCATCGAAATTAAAAAAATCAATATCCGCGCTGTCAATCTCGGAAACGAGGGTGAGTTGCGAATTTTCAAAATTATAAATGCCGGCAAGGGCGTGTCCGGTATAAAAAATAATGCCGCCGCGCTGCAAAACCGACTTAAAATTCCGAATCGTAGCATGTTTGGCGTAAAATGCTTCGCCGGCAAAATGTCTCAAAACCGCACGCACTTCGTCTGTTTGATTGGGCAAGTTTTTCAAGTCCAATTTCGTGATTCCGCTGCCGTTTTTTTCCGAATATTGGGGCGCAAACGCGTACACATAAGCGGAATAGGCACGTTCCGGAAATCGGTCGTGCAGCGTATATGCCGAGAGCGCGTATCGAAACCGATAGTCTTGCTTTATCAAATAGTTCAGATTTGAAAAATACATTTCGGACGCCGGATTATAGTCCGACAACAGCATATCGAAGGACAAATATGCCAACTCTTCATCGGGAATTACGACAATATCTTTGCCTTCAATTTTATCCTTAAACGGCTCAATAAGAATACGATACAAATCGAACAACGCCTGATTCGTCTGTGTAAACTGCGCATCGGTAAGGGTCGGCAAAGCCGAATTTGCTCGGACGAGGGCAAGTTTTGAAAAAAAATCGTTGTTTATCCTCATTTTTTTGTATTCAATTTTGTGTCGCGAAACAAGAAAGACCGTAAGCTCCGCCTCGTTTGAAATCGGAATTTTTCGGATAAAATAGTCCGGCAAAATTTCATCGCGGGCAAGTCCGTTCTGAATTTCGGAAGTTGTCGGCAAACGCATGGTTTCCGTTTTTCTTCGGTATTCCGGATACTTATCTAACTCATCTTACGCAGACTTTTAAGTCTGAAATTATTGATAATAAAAGTAATA
>DYON01000107.1 GCA_020720525.1 Acetofilamentum sp. | reverse complement strand
TTTACAGCTCATTCAGTCCGCTATACTACGAAAATATAACCCATTATTCAAGCGACGAAACGGTGAGTGCGCTTCAAACAATGAGTGGCAATTCGCTTCAAGCACAAATTGGACTACGAATTCACTTAGATGAGTTTTAACAGGGGTTTTGTGCTTAGAAACTGTTTGAAATGATCCCAGAAAGTAGTTTTTAAATTCTATCAAGAACCAGCTTTACCAATTCATTCATTTTGGGCTTGTAATCTTTGATGAAAGTTTTGTTGGCGCGATTGGCAATAATCACACAACCAGTGCATGCTTTGTGTCCGAGCATTTTCGACAAACCATACAAAGCCGAAGTTTCCATTTCGAAATTGGTAACTTTCAGTTTGTTGTAATGAAATAGGGTTGTGCGATCGTTGAAATCGGGATAATGCAGCGGCAAACGAAGCTCGCGCCCTTGAGGTCCATAAAACCCCGATGCTGTCATCGTCATTCCAGTTGGATGTCCCTTCGAAAGTTTTGCGAGCAAATCGCTATCGGCTTCAACAACATAGGGCGAAGGCCATCGGCTGGGCCACCCAATTTGGTTTTCGAGTTCGCCCTCCAGAGTGAGATTGCGAACATTGCTGCTTCCGGCATAAAAATGCAACAATCCATCGAGACCAATACCATGGCTCGAAAACAAAAGCGAGCCAACGGGTATTTCGGGTTGTATGCCACCCGAAGTGCCAATTCGAACCAAGGTTAGACTTTTAAGTTTTTTATTGATGGTTCGTGTTTTTAAATCGATGTTGGCCAATGCATCTAACTCATTTACAACAATATCGAGGTTGTCGGTTCCCATTCCCGTACTTAGTACAGTGATTTTTTTACCTTTGTAGGTTCCCGTACGGGTAAATATTTCTCTGTTTTCGCGACGCACAGTTACTTCGTCGAAAAATGAAGCTACGAGCTCGGTACGACCAGGATCACCGACCAAAATTATTTTATCTGCAATCTCGTTGGCATGCAAGCGCAAATGATACACACTGCCATCGTTGTGTAAAACCAATTCCGATTCGGCGATTCTTTTCATTTTTTCGTAATTTAGCAATCAATTATCCGGCAAATATACAAAATGGAAAATTATTTTGATAATATCTTGATTCCCATCGATTTTGGACGAAGAACCGATATGCAAATCCAACAGGCGTATCTGCTTGCACAACTGATGAATACGCCGTTAACACTTATTCATGTTGTAAACCAACACAGTGCTATCAGCTACAACAATCAGCAGGCCGATATGTCGTATAGCGAAGCCGACGATTCTATTGTTACCAAAATTCGACGCTTAGCATTGCATTTTTCAGAAAAATTGAATTACGAAGTGAATTTTGTAGTTTTGGAAGGAAATGTGCATGAACAAATTGTTGAATTTGCCGAAAAATCGCATGCACGAATGATTGTGATGGGTAAATCGGGAAAATCGAGTCCATTGCAAGATTCTATCGGAAAATATACAGCTCAGGTTATAAGAATGGCCAGTTGTCCCGTACTTACCATCAACAATATTATTAAAAGCTCTTTCGATAAAATTCTTTTACCTCTCGATCTCTCGAAGCAAATCAGAAACAAAATAGCTATTGCAGTAATGTTTAGCCGATATTATGGCTCAACCATCAAGTTGCTTACTGTTATTACTCGAGAAAACTTTAACAGCGAGAAGGAGTTTGTCGAAAAAATGAATACCACAAAGGAGTTTCTTGTTGAAAACAATGTGGCTTGTACAACGGAGCTAATTTATAATTTTTCATCATCTCAGTCGGTTGCGTCACGGGTGATTAAATATGCCGACGATACCGAATCGGATCTTATTATGATTATGACTCAGCAAGAGAAAGATTGGCGCCACACATTCGTTGGTTCAACAGCATCTAATGTTATTCGAAACAGTCAAATTCCTGTTATCAGCATTACTCCCAACGACGATGTTTTCAGAAATATATAAATTGAAAATGTTGTATCTTTGAAAAAAATATTTTGCTATGGCAGTTTTAGTAGGAAAACAAGCCCCTTGGTTTAAAGCCGATGCGGTTATTAATGGGAACGATATGGTCGAAAATTTTTCACTCGACCAGTTTATCGGAAAACGTCATGTATTGTTCTTTTTCTACCCAATGGATTTTACCTTTGTTTGTCCAACCGAGCTCATTGCCTTTCAGGATGCAATTGCTGCATTCGAAGAGCGAAATGTGGCAATAATTGGTTGCAGCACCGACTCTAAATTTTCGCATTGGGCATGGTTGAATACTCCTCGAAATCAGGGTGGTATTAAAGGCGTTACCTTCCCCATTGTGTCCGATTTGGCGAAAACCATTTCAAAAAACTTCGATGTTCTCGCTGGCGAATATGTCGAAAACGAAGATGGCGAGCTCGAGTTCGAAGGCGAACCAGTGGCTTATCGTGGATTGTTCCTGCTCGACAAGCAAGGTATTGTACGTCATCAGGTGGTAAACGACATGCCTTTGGGCAGAAGCATCGACGAAGCTCTTCGTATTGTTGATGCCTTGCAGTTTTTTGAAGAAAATGGCGAAGTTTGCCCTGCAAATTGGCATAAAGGCGAAAAAGCTATTACTGCCACCACCGATGGCATTGCCGATTACCTTGCCCACCGCGATTAATAGCCGTTTGTTGTCTTGTTCAAATCAATACAACAACTGAATGGTTGTTAGTAGAATATTGTTTGTATTTTTGCATTTAAATTCGATTCTCATGAGCAATAAAGAAAATTCTGGAACTGAAACTAAACCAACATTTGCATTTAGCCGTATGAATTATACGCTCATGCTTATTGGACTTGGAGTTATCATTCTTGGTTATATCTTGATGATTGGTGGTGGATCTGACGATCCAAATGTTTTCAGCGAAGATTTATTCAATTTCCAACGTATTACTCTTAGTCCTCTCCTTATTTTGGGTGGTTTTGTGATTGAGATTGTTGCAATATTGCATCGTCCAAAAACAAAAGGTTCTCACGAGGAATGAGCTGGCTCGAAGCGCTTATTCTTGCTATAGTTGAAGGTCTTACCGAGTTTTTGCCGGTATCTTCAACTGGGCACATGATGATTGTTGAGGCAATTCTTGGGCATACTCCAGATGAGTTTTCGAAAGCCTTCATTATCAACATTCAATTTGGAGCCATTTTGGCAGTTGTTGTAATGTATTTTAAACGCTTTTTTCAATCAATCGATTTTTACCTGAAACTGGTTGTGGCTTGCATTCCACTTGCAATTGCTTTTGTGCTCGAAGCATTTATCGACCAGATGCTCGAGAGTGTTTTGGTGGTTGCAATTGCATTGGTGGTTGGTGGGCTTGTTCTTGTTTTTGTCGATAAGTGGTTCCCCAATCAAAACAAACCCGATAAGAAACTTTCGTTCAAAAACTCTTTCGTGGTTGGCCTTTTTCAAATTATTGCGGTAGTGCCTGGTGTTAGTCGCTCAGCAGCAACCATTATTGGTGGAATGACACAAGGGCTGAATCGTAAACAAGCTGCCGAATTTAGTTTTTTCCTTGCCGTTCCTACCATTTTAGGAGCTGCCATGTATAAGTTGTATAAAAATAGCGATATTTTAGGCTCGACCGATAATGTTCAAATGCTCGCATTCGGAAATTTGGTTGCTTTTGTGGTGGCATTGCTTGCCATCAAGGGTTTTATTGCATTCTTAACCCGCTTTGGATTCCGAATGTTTGGGTATTATCGCATCATTCTTGGAGGTATTATTCTCATTCTAATGCTTTCTGGCATTGAATTAAGTGTTGTTTAGCTATGTTCGATTTCAAAACTGGCGAAATTCTGCTCATCGATAAACCTTATACATGGACTTCGTTCGATGCTGTGCGACTCATTAAAACAACTCTGCGCAAACAATTCAACGAGAAAATAAAAGTTGGTCATGCTGGAACACTCGATCCACTTGCAACTGGTTTGTTGATTGTTCTTACAGGGCAAAAGACCAAAGAAATGGAGAGTATTCAGGCTCAACAAAAAGAATATACAGGTACTTTTATGCTTGGAGCCACTACAGAATCGTACGACCGAGATAAGGAAGTGAATGCTACATTCCCAATTGAACATATTACCGAGAAATCGATTCTTGATGCTGCTAATTCTTTTGTTGGCAACATCATGCAGGTTCCGCCCAATCACAGTGCCATAAAAATAGATGGAAAACGCGCTTACGAGTATGCTCGGCAAGGCAAAGATGTGGAAATTAAAACCAGACCAGTAACCATTTATTCATTTGAGATTACTCGTATCGAATTGCCCGAAGTCGATTTTCGGATTGAATGTAGCAAGGGAACTTATATCAGGTCGCTTGCGCGCGACTTTGGCTTATTGCTACGTTCTGGCGCCTATCTAAGCTCGCTTTGTCGAACAAGGATTGGTGAATACATACTCAAAGACGCTATGCATCCAAAAGATTTTGTGCGCCTGCTCGAAAGTATGAATGCCGAAGGTTTGTTGAAATAAAAAAAAGCTGGTTTCTTCAACCAGCTTTTTTTTATTTCGAATATTGATATTAATCGGCTCGAAGAATGGTTATTGTTCCAGTACTTTCCTGATACTCTTCGTTGCCATAATTCACTTTCAGAATGTAATAATAAGTGCCCGAAGCACAATTTTCCCCATCCCAATTGTTTTGGTAGTTGCTGTTTTCGTAAACAATTTTTCCCCATCTGTTGAAAACAACAAGAACGCTGTTTGGGTAATAATTCAAATTTGTAACTTCAAACACATCGTTGAAGCCATCGCCATTGCCAGGGGTAATAACATTAGGAACTGTTAAATCGCAAGCCAATACGTTTACATTGATGGTGTCGCTAACAGAATTGCAGCCAGTAATTGTAACTGTATATGTATGACTTCCCACAGGAATACTTTCGATTGTAATATATGGAGCTGTTGAACCAGTTGACCACAAGTAGGAATAAAGCGATGATGTTTGAGATGCATCAATTATTCGATATTCATGTTTGCACATCTCTAAGTCGGCTCCTAAATCGAGATTTGCCGGAGGAATAATTGTGATAACAACTGAATCAATATCATTACAAAGATTGAAGTTGCCATAAGAAACATCAACCCAATATGTTCCAGTTGTGGTTACATCAATATTTTGGGTTGAAGCTCCAGTTGACCACTCGTAGGAATAGCCTAGATTTTGAGCGTCGAGTGTAACAGGTCCGTATGGGACACACTGATCGGGACCAAGGTTTACACTTGCCCAAGGAACAAATGTAACATTGATGGTGTCGGCTCCATAACACGTTACATTTCCGTTGCTATTGGCAACCGTTACCGCGTATGTTCCCGAAATATCAATTGTTGCGTTTTGGGTAGTTCCACCATTGGACCAGAAGTATTGATTGCCAGTTCCAGCGTTGAGCTGAATGACACTTCCTTCGCAACTGATTGTGTCGGTTCCCAAATCGGGGTTTGGATTGGCCAAAACATTTACTACTAGCACAGTATCGTAAGAGCATCCAAATTCGTCCCATACTGTTGATGTGTAGTTGTATGTTCCTGGTGCATCGGGCGCAATAAATGCTGTGCTGTCGGAGGTGCTGTGAATGTAGGGACCTGCCCAAGTTACAGAATCGATTGGAACATTGTATGACCAAGCTCCAGATTGAGTCTGATTCACAAGAGTCAACGACCACCCAAAAACGTATCCGTTGTCCAGGCCCCAACTATCACAAATTTCAATACTCCATGTTCCATTGAGTGGACAACCAACTAAACCCGACAAAGGGTTTTCGGGTGTTATATATCCAGTGTTGTTAAGAGTATCAGTTGCTGGAATGGGAGAAACGCCCGCATCGAGAGTATTAAGTGTACCTTGTTGTGGGTAAATTTCGGACCAGCAGTATGTCCATCCAATTCCTGGTGGATTTGCAGCAGGGCTACAAGCGGAACCCCCATTGTTTGAATTTGAGATCCCTAAGTCGGCTCCACCACTGTTGTCGTAGCTATCTAGTACCACATTTTGTCCATTTGGGCAGATAATTCTGAAGGCCAAGTCGCCAGCAAATGTGTGTTCTATATTGATGCAAATGGATGCAATATCGGAAGAGCTTGTAATAGATGATCCAGCAGGAAATGTTGAAAAAGATACAGGAGTTCCATAGCAAGTTACTCCGCAACTTGGTCCATCGGGGATAAAAGTTGTACTGTCATACTGCTCGGTAGCAATCAATTGAGACCCAGTGGGACTTACAACAATTGTTGAGGTACCACTTTCACCAACCAACAAATCGATGGTGTCGCCTACACAAATATCGGGAAGAGGCTTAATATCAACAATTGGATTGCCTGAAATCCGAACACGTAGATTGAGAATCTGAGTATTCATGCAACCATTACTATCAATCACAGTTAAAAAAACATCGTATCCCATTACAGTGTTGTAAAGATGATCAATTACACGTCCTGTATCGATTGTTCCATCGCCAAAATCCCAAATAAATAGAGATGTTGTACTGTCTTGATGATACAGGAGATTGTTTTGTGGAAATACTCCAGGTCCAGCTCCCATTGCGGCAAAGGTAATTATGTCGCCAAAACAAATATCAACATAATTGCTGTCGTTGGGAAGTGGCGACATTTCCATTGTATCGACAGCTGCATAAATGGTCTGGCATTGTGGAATACAATCAACCGAAGCATTCCATCCAGCCGCAACTCCACTTCCATTGCTCTTAAATCGAATAGTAAGATCGCCCGACGCATTGAAAATAGATGCTTGCACCATTGTGTTTGGAATAGTAAGAGGATTGCTATTATTGTACCACCCAAGTAGTGGAGACGCAGTTGTGGATCCATCGTAAATAAACATGGTGTCGGTCGGCTCTATGTTGAATGAAGCAAAACTGAGTCTGATATGTGTGTTACCTGGGCTGCTGCTCGCAAACGTTATCCATCTATCTTGACTGTTGCCATAATCGGATCCAGAGCCGCCATCATCATAAAACCAATATGAACAACCTGTTTGAGTTGTGCCGTGGGTTGATGCATCCAAATTGACCACTGTTTGAGCATTACTCAAAACAGCAAGAAATACAAAAACAATAAGTGTTGAAATTATTTTCATATAGCAAATCTCCTATTTTCTGGCTTGAAATTTCTGATTAATATAGCTGAGAGGGTGAAGGACTAGACAGTATTCTGTACCATCTATCAAAAAATAAATTGTTTTGTCTAAATCCCACGAAAGATTAAGGGATAGAATGTTGAATTCGGATGGCTTTGTGGTGAGAACCTGAGCGTCTGTTTCTGATAGATTCAGATTTTTGGCATCTACCAGCCCTGATTTGTTCTGCAAATATTCTCCTTTGGTTACCTCGAAAGAATGACCTACAAAAAAATTATAGTACGAAATAGAGTCGGGATTTTGCTGCACCCATTGTTGGATTTTTGTTTTCCCAAAATACGATTCAACTCTGGAGTCGGCTTTGGGTGCATCTTGTGAAAACGATAGAAGATAAAATGTACATGCAAAAAGCGAAAGGATAATTTTTTTCATTGAAGACAAATTTGTACATCGTTAGACGTGAGTTAGTGTGAAAGGTTTAAAACTATGAATATGCGAAAATTGAAAAAAATCAGACAATTCAAAAACAAGAAAAATTTGTTAAAGTTGTTTCAGCAATGACCATTTCTCAATAGGAATTTTTGCTCCAATATGACAAATTACCTCCAAAGCTAATTTTGTTCCTAATTTTCCGCATTCAAATGCGCTTTTGCCAGTGGCCAAGCCATACAAAAATCCTGCGGCATACAAATCGCCTGCACCAGTTGTGTCGATTGGGGCTATTTTGGTGGTTGGAACATGGGTTATTTCGCCATTCATCGAGACAAACGATCCAAGTGGGCCTGTTTTTACAACAGCAATGTCAACCATTTTGCCCAAATGTTTTACCGATTCTTCGGGTTCCATTCCGGTGAATGCCTTACTCTCTTCTTCGTTTGCAAACACAATATCAACGTATGTCGAAACAATTTCGTTGAGAAAATCGCGGTGTTCTTCCACAACGTTGTAGCTGGCCAAATCGAGCGACACTAACAATCCTAGTTCTTTGGCTGCTTCGATAGAATGAGAAATGAGTTCGTAATTCTGAAGCAAATAGCCTTCGATATGCAAAATATCGTATTGTCCCAAAATTTGCTTGTCGATATCGGATGCATTTAATTCAACAGCCGCACCCAAATAGGTTGCAAAAGTTCTCTCGCCATCGGGCGAAACAAGAGCCAAAGCAAGACCACTTGGTGTTTCGGAGCGAATCAAAAATGTTTTTATGCCGCTTTTTAGCATATCTTCTTCAAAAAAACGACCAATTTCGTCGTCGCCTATTTTTCCAATAAATCCAGTTTCAATGCCAAGTCGTGCCAATCCATGTATGGTATTGGCTGCCGAACCCCCGCTGGCAATGCTTCGCTGAAAATTCTTTGTTGCTTCCGATGCGTTTTTCGACGTTTCAATGTCAACCAATTGCATGCTGCCTTTTGGCAAATTCAGATGTTTTAATATCTCGTCCGATTCAATTTGAGTCATCAAATCTGTTAAGGCATTGCCGATTCCAATTATTTTCATGAAAAATATTTTTGCAAAAATGAGAAAAAAACACATACCAATTAAAATTTTTTCTATTTTTGCACTCCCAAATCGTTGGAAAATTATTCCTCCTTAGCTCAGTTGGTTAGAGCATCTGACTGTTAATCAGAGGGTCTCAG
>DYON01000444.1 GCA_020720525.1 Acetofilamentum sp. | reverse complement strand
ACTTAAATCAAAATAACATGTTCAAAAAACAACCCAAAGGATTAATTGCGGCGGCTTTTGCCAACATGGGCGAGCGATTCGGCTTCTACACCATGATGGCCATTCTTGTCTTGTTTCTTCAAGCAAAATTCGGACTTTCTGGTTCGAATGCTGGTATTATCTACTCAGTGTTTTATTTTTCAATCTACATTTTAGCTTTTGCCGGAGGTTTGATTGCCGATAGAACCAGAAAGTACAAAGGGACAATCCTCACAGGCCTTTTAGTAATGTCGTTGGGCTATTTGCTATTGGCAATTCCCACACCCACACCCACACCGAATTACACTTTATTTCTAGTGCTTACATGCCTTAGTTTGTTTGTAATCGCCTTTGGTAATGGACTTTTCAAAGGGAATCTTCAGGCTTTGGTTGGTCAGATGTACGACAACGAGCAGTATGGCAAAATGCGCGATTCTGGTTTTTCCATATTCTACATGTTCATCAACGTAGGTGCAATATTTGCTCCATTTGCAGCTGTTGGTATTCGCAACTGGTGGCTATCGACACAGGGATTTACCTACAATTCGGATATGCCAGCGTTGTGTCATTCGTATCTCGATGGAACTATTTCGGCCGATGCTACTGCATCGATGCAAAAACTCGCATCGGAAGTAAGTGGTGCACCTGTTACCGACCTTACAGCTTTTTCGAATGAATATCTGAATGTGTTTACAACTGGCTTCCACTACGCATTTGCAGTAGCCATTGGAGCTATGTTGATTTCAATTGTTGTTTTTCTTCTAAACAAAAACAAATTTCCTAATGCAAAAAAAGTTGTAAAAGGCGCTTCGGACGTTGTTGACCCAGATACCATTGTAATGGATGCAAAAGAAATAAAACAACGCATATATGCTTTATTTGCTGTTTTTTCAGTTGTTATTTTCTTCTGGTTCTCATTCCACCAAAACGGACTCACATTAACCTTCTTTGCTAAAGAATATACTGACCTCAGTATTATTTCAATCTCAATTGGGAGTCTTACTATTGCTGGCGCTGAAATATTTCAATCAATCAACCCATTCTTTGTTGTATTTCTAACTCCCATTATTTTAGCTCTGTTTGGCTGGCTTCGAGCAAAAGGACGCGAACCATCAACTCCAAAGAAAATTGCAATTGGTATGTTGATTGCAGCTCTTGGTTTTGTTTTGATGGCTGTTGGCTCTTACGTTTCGGACCTTCCATTGCATTCAACTATTAACCCTGACGAAGGAGGTACTCCGCTTGCACAGGGGTTGCGCGTAACTCCATTCCTACTTATTGGAACCTATTTCATTCTCACTGTTGCAGAATTGTTCATTAGTCCGCTTGGAATTTCATTTGTATCAAAAGTTGCGCCTCCTCAATATCAAGGTATAATGCAAGGCGGTTGGCTTGGTGCGACGGCCGTTGGAAACCAATTGCTTTTTATCGGAGCTATTCTTTATACAAGTGTTCCAATATGGCTTACATGGACCGTTTTTGTTGTTGCCTGTTTGATATCGATGGGAACAATGTTGTTCATGCTAAAATGGCTTGAACGCGTTTCTAAATAATATTTCAGATCATTCAATTAAAAGAGTT
>DYON01000443.1 GCA_020720525.1 Acetofilamentum sp. | reverse complement strand
TTCCAGTTGCAGGCGAATTTGCTTGGGGTAGCAATACCATTACCGATTGTAATGCATTGAGTAACGATGGAACAGCAACTGAAAAGAATACGGCATTGCCAGCTGCGGGTACGGGTTTGGCTAATTATAACAACGATGGTATTATTGGGCCAAGTCGTTGTGGTTTTGCTGCCGGATTGGCCACCGACAGGCTTCAATCGGGTGCATCTTACTATGGTGTAATGGAGCTTTCGGGCAATATAGAAGAGATGTGCGTTAATATATACGATAGTCCTGGCTTAGCTTTTACTGTTGCTACCGGCGATGGATACTTAACTGTTGCGCCTACTCCTGGTTTTTCCAACATGCCCACATGGCCTTCTAACGATGCGGGTACTTATGTGGGAACAACGACTCGAGGTGGGAGCTGTGCTCATGCTGCGGCCCAATTGAGCGTTTCGGATCGATATTATTACAGTACTAGTTATACAATTAGTCAGTATTGGTATCAAGGCGGACGAGGGATTAGATGATGGCAAAGTACTTTAAAATATTGTTGTTCTTTTTGAGCACATCGCCGCTTTTTGGTCAAGTTGAGTTTTACGGTGGTGTTGGCAGCGGATTTGGGTCGGCTCAGATAACATATTGCTCTTCCAATGCATTCAAAACTTCTGGTGTGGGATCTGGCTTTGCGTTCAATGGCGTTTATTATTGTGCAGATGGAGCGCGATATACTGGAAGCGGCATAGGAAACGGCGATGTTTCGAATGCAGTTTTCTATTGCGATTCTGCAAATCAGCGCTATTTATTTCACGAAGACTCTACTGCAGCAGGTGGTTTTGCTTATGCATCGCAAAATTATTGTACCAATATTACTTTTATTGGAAGCCAAAGCAGTGGACATGCATCTAATTTTGTCGTTTGTCAAAATCCATTGCCTATCGAATTGCTTAGTTTTAATGCTGTTCGAAGCGATAATGTGGCTTTATTGTTATGGGAAACTGGTACAGAAATCAATAATTCCTTTTTTCAAATAGAAAGGTCCACAGATGGTTTCGATTTCTTTCCCATTGGCATTATTCCAGGTGCCGGTAATAGCAACAATCCGATTCAATATTCTTTTATTGATTCTACTCCTGTTAAGGGAATAAACTACTATCGGTTGCAACAATTCGATTTTGATGGTGCAAGTGCTTTAAGCGATGTTAGGGTTCTTGATTTTTCAGGAAGCTTATTGGGCAATTTGATTATGTATCCCAATCCATTGGCTGCCGATGCCGAATTGAATATTTATTTTCCCGAAAAAGGTATGTTGCAACTTGAAGTTTTCGACATCAATGGTCGAATGGTTTTTAATTGGTCGGGTGGCGACTTTGAAAGCAACGAAATTGTAAATGTTGGCCAATTGAACTTGGAGCAAGGGCTTTATGTTGTGCGAGTTTACTCTTCCAACTCCGTTTTCAGCGGACGACTGATTGCGCAATAGCTCAACGATATTATTCCCAATATGCTCCATTGAAAATCTACAGATTGATAACTGCTTTCTAGTTGTTTTGAAACCTAAAAATAAATGACAAACCCCAAAAGTCACCCTGAGTGAAAAAATCAACGCTCCAAGAAGAA
>DYON01000106.1 GCA_020720525.1 Acetofilamentum sp. | reverse complement strand
TCAATACCAATCTTGCACTACATTTTCACCACCCTGATCGATGTTGCGTTGTAGCGAAAACAAAATTGAACAAAATAGACACCCGGAACTAAGCTTCTGATATCGAAAGTTGAAACCTGACCAAATTCGAGCACTTTTTGTCCGTAAAAATCGGTAACAACAATCGACGATGGTGTTTCGCCTTCAATAAATACCAAGTCGTTGCTTGGGTTGGGGAAAATGTGAATATTTTGTCCTGTTTTACCACTTTCGGGTGTTGCAGTGCTGCTGTTTTCGAATGCGCCAATATCGAATGCTGCTCCCATTGGGCGCGATGTTTTGTCGATGTCGTCGTTTACATAGGCCGAAAGATCGGTTCCAGCATCCGAAACCGATGGCACAACACCGTTCAGTCTCAGATTTCCATTGCTAAGATCGACAAACCAGCTGCTTTGGGCATTGGTAACATTGGTTGCCAAACTGCCGCTTGCACCATCTCGTTCAGTAATATTGCCATTGGTGATGTTGTTTGTTATTTCCACGCCGCTGCTGGCTGCAAACCGATATTCAATAGCGTTGGGATATCCAACAATATAAACGGTGTTGTTGTAAACCCGTGTTCCCGGCGATGTTTCAAGGCTAATTCCAACATCGGTGTTTGAGCTCAGTCCGTTGTTGTAAATCATGTTGTTGCAGATAATCCCACCGGTATTGCCACTGGTTCCAAGCCCAAATCCGATTCCCCGGTCGCAATTGATAATCAGGTTGCGCTCCACGGTGTTGCTCGAAGTGTTGTCCCAGAAATGAATGGCATGTTCGGCCAATACGGCGCTTGGACTCATAATGGATCGAAAAACATTGTCCTGAACAACCCAGCCCGAACCTTCGTGAATATCGATTCCGCCAATATAATACTGAGGACCAATGCCGGCAGTATATTCGAACAGACAACATTGAATAATTCCGTTTACAGAACCTGTTCCCGAGTTGGTTCCCTTAAACATTTGTTCGTAGGTGTCCTGAAAACGCACATTGTAAACGGTTACATTCTCGCTGGTGCCATCTACAGCAATGCCATGATTTCCTACATTATTAATAGTTAAATCGGCAATGGTTATGTTGTCGCCAACAATGTAAAAGCCACATTCCACATTGGGTGAAACATCGTCCATGCCGGCACCGCAAATGATTACTGAATCGCGGTTGCCCGACGCACTCCGAAAAACAATGTTGCTTGCTGTGATGTAAGGATACCAAGCTGTTGAAGCAATCTGGTAGGTTCCGTTGGTCATCAGAATGGTCCGATTGCCACCACCCGAGTTGGCCAGGTTGATGGCATCGATCAACTCGGCTGCATTCGACACGTTTGTAACAGACCCCACAGTCGCCGTACTGGGCGTAACTGTGTTGTTGAGCACATTGGTAATGGTGTTTTGTGCATTTGATGCAGCAAAAAAAAGTGCAAATAGACAAGCAGTCAGAAGAAAATGTCTGTAAAGTTTCATGGCATGAATGGATTAGAATTGTTGTTGCAAAGGAAACGAAATAAATGGAATTGCATGAAGAAAAACACGACAATAATGTGTAAATAGACGACAATTACTGCTTTTCGGTGCACTGATCGATAAACTCTTTTGGAGTTACGCCAAACTGTTTTTTAAACAATTTTGAAAAATAGGCTGGGTCGGAAAAGCCGTTGTTGTATGCTGCTTCGCTAATGTTGCCATGTTTGTAGCGTAAAAAATCTTTGGCCAGCTGCAATTTGATCATATTAATCAAAATTCCAGGAGTGCAATCGAGTTCGTCTTTGGTGAGGCGCTGCAATGTGCGCAACGAAATATGAAGCCATTCGGCAAGATCGGCTGGGGTTATTTTATCGCTTATGTTTTTTACAATGTAATCGGTTACTTTTGTCACCAAATTGTTGTTTGCGTTTGAAGAATCATTGCTTTTATCGTCGTTGGTAACAATCACATATTTTTTCAAAATTTCCTGTTTTGGCATTTTTCGCAGTTTGCGGTTGTGTCGAATCACCAAAACCAGGATGATGGCAACCACAAGAACAAAAATGCTCAAAAAGTAGAGCCATTGGTATTTGAATTTTTCGGAAACTTGCTTATACAACGATGGATGACCTTCGAGCACAGCTGTTTTCCAAGTTTTCGGAAATCCAAAATCGCCAAGTCCACTCCAGTTGAAAGGCCATGTGATATACATGTCTTCGCTTTTAACTCCCAGCTCGCTGAGCAGAAAATCGGCATCGTCGTTGCAAATATCGATGCGAATTGCCATTCCTTCTTGAGGAATCATTCCAATGGCTGCAAAGGGGATTTTCATCTCAACCAAATAGTAATCGTCGAGCTTGTTGTCGTTGAATGTTCCTTGATAACTGACTGCACTCTGAATCAGTAAATTTTGTCCGCGCTCTTTTGGAACAAACATCGAGTCGTATTCCATCTGACGCAGGTTGCCTTTGAAAACACAGTGTTGATTGAGAGCATCGATAATGATTTGATAATCATTTACATCCATGCGTTCTTTGCTGTCGTTTTTCGTATCGATGTAGAATTCGATTGCGTCGTTGAGATAAATATTCGGATTGTCGTCGGTTCCCGAAAACTCGGCTATCAAATGTTTGTCTATTACATACATTGCTATGTAAAGTGCGTTTTCGTCCCAACAAAGCATTGCAGCCACATTGTTGTGGGAAAGCGGAACCTTTATTTTGTCTTCGCAAAAACCAGCCGGATACACATCGCAGAGCGAATAATTGCCAGTGGTGTATATCTGACTTGCAGTGTCGCTAAAGGTTGTAATGAAATAATTGCTCCAATCGGCAAGCTTTCCATCAATTTCTATAGGACTATCGGTATAGGGAATGCGAATGGTGTCGAATTGCATTTGGCTCTGTGCCAACGAGGCAAAGCTTTGTGCAAATAGCAGTAACGTAAAAAAAAGTGTCTTTGCTTTTGTTGGCATCTATCGACTTAAATTGTCTTCAAAATTATAAAATTATCATCAGCAAATGAAGACATTTTTCAAAGAAGTTATCAGAAATACATTATTATCAAATTCCATTACTCACATTTTCAAAAACATAGTTGAAACAATGAAATCTTCGCTTTCAATTCTGAGAATATAGCAACCTGGCTTAAGGCTCGTAATATCTAATTTTTCCGTGTTTCTAAAATTCAAGAGTTTCGTTCCCGAAATACTCCAAATCTCGGTTGTATATGACGAAAATGTACAATCAATATTCAGTTCGTTGCTTGCTGGTTGCGGATAAATGTCGATTGCATTCGAGTTATGCAAATGATTGTCGATACTGTTTATCCACGATGTGAGATTGAGCGAATAGAGATTGCCACCCAAATTGAGAAAATACTCGTCGGTGATATACACAACCGAGTCGTTCACAAAAACAATGGCTTCTTTTTGACTGTAGTTCATGGTCAATTTTTGTGCATCTCCATCGAAAAAACGACCTGCAGCAAAGTTTGTAAAAACCCAAATACGTGTTTCGGACAACAAAACCATGGTTTGACCCGAAGGACTAATATCGGCAGATGTAACCCAAGTTCCGGTGTTGAAGCTGTCAACAAGTTCAGCTACGTAGTTGCCTGGCATGTCGGGCAGCCGGTACATTTTGCTCCAGGTAGATGTTCCCCAGTTTTTCGAAAACAAGTAAAGCGAATCGCCCCAATGAAACATGGCTTCGCAGTCGAAGTTTTTCTCCGAAGAAGGCGGGGGAAACAAGATTTGGTCGGGGAAACTAAAATAAATCATTTCTGGTGAAACTGTATCGGTTGAAAGCGAATCGGGATTAGGGATTTTGTAAATCTGCAAATTGGTGCGGTCGTTTTGGTTGTTGCCAAAATCGCCAATGTAATAGTTGCCATACTGGTCTTGTGTCGATTCTTCGCAGTCGAATGCAGTATCAACATTCAAATGCACAATGCGAACAATGTTTCCAGCTGTATCGATGTTGAAAATGCGAGCACTATCGCCGCTGTCGTTGTGAGTCCAAACGCTGTTGCTACTATTTACTTCTACTCCCGACGATTCCATCAGCGTCAAAGGCAATGGAGTTATCAATAATGGATTAATATTCTGAGCTTTAGAACTGAAAGTGAAAAGCAAAATATAGATTGCTGAAAGTACGAAATTGATTTTTTTGCTCATTTTTGTTGCTTTTATAATTAATCGAAACACTTTATAGCCTTATATTTCTTGTAGATTTCCTAAAATTTCATCAATAATCTGGTTTTGAGTGTCGCTGTTTAATTCGGAAAACGATTTGAATCCAATACATATTTTGTTTTCATTGCTGTGGTCAATCAGGTGTATTTCTATTTCGGAAGGTACTGGAATAGATGATTTTACGATTTCTCCCATTGACTCTATTTGTCCTATTTTTCTTTTTTTTGTACTGCTGGAAGGTTTCGACGTAGCCATAAAAGTCGATTTGAAATAATCGATTAGCTGTGCGTTGTCCGAACCAAAATTTTCCTGCATTTCGGGAGGGAAAAGTGCAAACACCATATACATGAGTTCGGAGTTGCTACCTGAAAGCGAAAAACCGATGGCATCCAAACCAGCTTCGATAGGTCCAGCCAGTGGCTGCGATGTGGAAAATGTAAACGAGAAAACTTCGAACCGATTCATATTGAATTGTTGTTGATGATAAAAGCGAAAGCAAATATAGCTTTTTAGAACGATTTAGAATTAATTTTCGCTTTCTTCCACCAATTTTGGCACACACTTCACCCTCAATAAAGCCCTAATTACCAATTTTGTATATTTGAACAATTCAAACCGAGATAACTTAGCCATCAAAAACCAGCAACTATGGAAATCACTTATGCTTCAATCAAGCCAATTATTCGCAAGGAAGAGCTTGTAAACGGAAATCAAATCAACATCGAATTTTGTGCAAAAAATCAGGAAACGGCACTTCAGGCGGTAGCCATTCTGATGGCCGATCAGGGCGAAATGAATAAAAACATTGCAAAGAATGTGGGCAAATCGGTTGCAAAAAATACTTTTTTAAGTGTTATTTCTGGATTCTTTGGTTCACTTATAGGAGGTGTTGGCGGTTCGGCTGTTAGCAGTGCCACAAGTATGGCCGGAAGCCAGGTGATGAATAAAAACAACAATGCGGCTGCCGACATTGTGAAAACCAATGTTACTCCCGAAAGGAAAGAAAAAGCAATTGTTGAAGCATTCCTCAAATTGCAATCGATGTATTCGTTCAACGAAACCACATCGGAATGGGAATTTAAAACAACATAGGCTTAATACTAAATACAGAAAAAGGTACAATTGAGAACAATTTTGTTCATGTTATCAGTCCTTTTTTGAGACGATGAATACTGTTATTATTCCTTTTTTCGTCTTAAAATATAATGATATACACTTTGATTTCTTACAGTGATAGTGTATGCAATTACAAATTCAAATCCATTTTCAGTCATAAAATTCAAGGCGTCTATCATGGAGTTAAAATCTAATGCTTTACCCTGTTCATCTTTCAGAATGGTTTCGGTGCCAGCTGAAAAGAATTTTGTTCTTTGACCAAAATCTATTTGGATAGTAAGTTTAGTGCTCCTAAGTTTTAGATGTTCCAACAATTTGAACATATTCAACATCAATATCTTTTAACGGAATGTCATTTACTGTTTGAGAATGCAGATTTTCAAACCCAAAGACGACTAATAGTAGGGAAATTAGAAGATTAGTTTTCGTTTTTATTTTATTAATTAGTTTTCAAAAATCATAAATAAAAAATTAAAATATGAAAAAAAAATCACAATCCGATAAAAGATTGTGATTTGGAATAACTTGATTACAGATTACCAGCGTTTTGGTTTTCTGTCGGAATTGTATCCACCACCACCGTTTCCGCCACGATTGCCGCCGCGATCGCCACCACCAAAATTGCTTCTGGGACGGTCTTCTCTTGGTTTGGCTTCGTTTACGGTAATAACTTTGCCATCGTATTCTGCTTCGTGCAGTTCACGTATAGCTTTGGTGGCTGCATCTTTGTCGGGCATTTCAACAAAGCCGAATCCGCGCGACCTACCAGTCATGTGATCCATAATAATTTTAGCGGAGGTAACTTCGCCATACTCCTCAAACAAGGTTTTTAAGTCGTTGTCGTTCAGACTGTAACTTAAATTCGAAATGTAAATGTTCATTTTCTGAATTTGTGAATAATAATGATGAATTGATGGGAATGAAAACAAAAAAATTGATGATTACTCAATAAGTAATGTGTCCAAAGCACTCAATCTGGTGCAAAGATACACTTTATTTTTGTTTCGATGTTAATTTATTGTTGACGTTGATGAAATAATGTAAAATTATTTCCCTGCAGCATTTAACTGTCCGTTGGAACATGAGCAATTACTCCTACCTATTAATGAATAAGCACAATCAATTTTTCGAATTTTGAAAGTCAAATGCCCTACGTAAATTTGAAAAAATTTCTTTGTCGCAATTGTTGTTGCAGATTTTTATAAATTCATTTAGAAATGTATGCAAATTTGGATGGTTGAATAAACACATTGTTTTTTCTACCCTAAAGGCTTCGAGAAATTGCAGCCTTTTTTTTTACAATAAAAAGCAAACCTCAAAAATCTTTTTCAAAATCAAAAATTTCTTTTACATTTGAACCAAATATCATCACCATGATAATAAAAAAACAACGGAATCCGATTGCAGCACTTACTTTTGCTGTTTTTGTTTTGCTTACTCTCGATGCTTTTTCGCGTGCCGGTGGTGGCGGCGGCGGTGGTGGTGGCGACGGTGGTGGGATTTTTGAAATAGTTCTAATATTGCTCTATTTGCCATTTCCTTGGAATTTCATCACCATTGGAGTTCTGATTTTGCTGGGATATTTATTTCGCAAAAAAACAAAGCAGGCATCGGTGCTCAATAAGGTCCCGGCTGCTGCAAACCTGAAAGCCGATCCAGCATTTCTTAAATACAAACAAGCCAATCCAAGTTTCGACGAAAATGCGTTTGTTGTAAAAGTTAAAACAGCTTTTATGACCATTCAGCAAGCTTGGATGGAACAGAATACCAAAAAAATTCGCAAGTTTATCAGCGATGGTGTTTATCAACGTTTCAATGTGCAGTTTATTATGATGAAAAAACTGCAACAAAGCAACACTCTTTCTCAAATCGAAATTCATTCAGTTGTGGTTGCTGGTTTCCGTAACGATGGCGACTTCAATGTACTCGATGTGGCCATTCATGCCAGTATGAAAGATAATTTTGTGTCGAAGCGCTTTTCAAAGCTCAATTCGGGTGGTTACGATTCGTTTGTTGAATACTGGACGTTTATTCGCCGATCGGGAGCTCCCAAAAGCGGCGATTTGTACAACGATGTTCATTGTCCGCAATGCGGAGCCGAACTTTCCGAAATTGAAGGCGAAACTGGCACCTGCCCATATTGCAAAACGGTTATCAATACGGGTGAATTCGATTGGGTTTTGTGCGAAATAACTCAAGCCGACGATTACACTTTTAGCCAAGCAATGGCTCATAAAGAAAGCAATCTGTATCAGAAAATTCAGAAAATTTCGGGTCACGACAAAGGCTTTTCGGTGCAATGGCTCGAAGATAAAGCCTCGAATGCATATTTGCAATGGGAAATTGCAAAGTCGTTGCGCAATCCGTTGCTTGCTCGCCGTTTTACCAATTCAGAGTCGTACGAAAAACTTGAATCTGAAACCGAAAATGGCTGGACTGTTCTTTTCAATCGCCTGTTTCTCAACGATGTTACGCTTATTTCGGCTTGGAACGACGATAAAAGCAATTATCTCGCATTCTTTATGCGCAAAAGCTATCAGCGCTTGCAAATGAAAAAAGAGAATCCCGAAGAACTCGATGCCATTATCGACCCAGTTGTTCGAACTCAATCGCAAGTGATTGTGCTCACACGTACGCTCAATGCTGCTCCGCCAAAAGGTTTGCTCTATGCACACCAATGTCCGTCGTGTGGTGGTACTCTTGGCGATACCATCGACCTAAAATGCCCATTTTGTGGTGCCGAAGTAAATAGTCCCGATTTCGAATGGATTGTTGAGGGTGTGTATTCGCTTGGTCAGTACAAAATGCGTATGGAAGGTGCCAACCCCGACGAAATTGCCGAAATGGGCGTTGGAAAAGTCGACGACCTGCTCGATGTTCGCGATTATGCTTTCAACAATGCCCTCATTATGATGGCTGCCGATGGGGTGTTTGCTGCCGAAGAAGAACAGTTTGCTCGTTCGCTGGCCAAAAAGCTGGGCTACAATCCTTCAAAAATTGGATCTGCTATCGAAATGGCTAAAAATAAAAAACTGGTTCTTCGTATGCCCGACGATCCGAAAAAACATGCGAAAATAGTTCGCATAATGGAAAAAGCATCGCAAGCCGACAATCAAACTACGCAAGCCGAAACCGATTTGTTGAATTATTTGCATCAAAATTTTGGGTCTTAAAGTATGGTGATGAAATAAGCGGCATTTAATCCATAATCCCACCATTGTGCTCGCTAAGGTGCTATTCTGTATTTTTTTGTTGCCACAACTTCTTCTGATTACTTGTTTTGTTACTACTCAGCAGTAAATCAACAACAAATTGTTAATAAAAAAGATTTTGCAAAGTTAGCCTTGTTGAATTATGTCTTTTCTTTGACTCATCGAAGAAACAATAACCATATCGAAAAAGGAGTACGAAGATTTAAAGCAACAATTATCAGATGCATTGGCACTGATAAAGCAGTTGCAGATAGAGATTCGATTACTCAAGAATGGCA
>DYON01000442.1 GCA_020720525.1 Acetofilamentum sp. | reverse complement strand
TTTCCCATAAAGTATGAACTTTTTCTTTTCTGGCAAAATTACGGATGAGCATATAATTATTTTTCATATAACCATGTTATTTCGTAACAACTCCTAAGTTATCAACAACAATACGATGAAGTATTTTATTCTCTTCGAGTGTTTTGAATGACCGATAAAATGTTGTGCGGTCATAATTGCCAGCCAACTGTTCTCTGATTTCGATTTCAGAAAGCGCTTCGTTGGCTGCCATCAACACTTCAATGATTCCTTCACGACAACTGGTTCGTTTCAGATTGTGACTATATAGAACATCCAAAGCTTTCATAAATGCAATTTCATTTCAAATGCAACAATGATGCAAATGAAATATTTTTTTCGATAGCAAATCAATTTGAAAAGAATGATTAGTTTTGCAACCTTAATCAATATAGCTTTTGTATGAATAAACTCGCTGTTGTTGCTTTTGGAGGAAATGCTTTGCTTCGTGGAGATCAGGCTGGCTCTTATGCCGAACAAGTAGAAAATGTACGTGCTACTTGCGAAAATCTGGTAGATTTGATCAAACAAGGATACGATATTGTGATAGGACACGGAAATGGTCCACAAGTTGGGAATGTGCTACTTCAGCACGATGCTGGCGAAGAAAAATACCAAGTTCTTGCGCAGCCCATGCATTTTTGCGTAAGCGAAACACAAGGTTCAATTGCATATTTGATTGAGCAGCAGCTCCAAAATGTTTTGAACAAATACGATATAAAAAAGAATATTTTATCGCTCGTTACCCGAGTGATTGTTGATAAAGACGATACTGCTTTTCAGAATCCAACAAAACCCGTTGGACCTTATTACACAAAAGCACAGGCCGACCAGCTCGAGAATTTGAATGGCTGGGCATTTAAAGAAGATCCACGTGGACGTGGATGGCGCCGTGTAGTTGCATCGCCAAAACCGGTCGATATTGTGAATTGGGAAATTGTGGAGCGCTTGGCTCGCGAAGGAAACATCGTAATCACCGTTGGTGGTGGTGGAATTCCCGTTATCGAAGATGCAAATGGCGAAATGGAAGGCATCGATGCAGTAATCGACAAAGATTTGGCATCGGCAACATTGGCTTGTAAAATCAAAGCCAACGATTTTTACATTCTCACCGATGTGCCCAACGTATTTATCAAGTTCAACACACCCGAGCAGCAGAAACTCGAAACCATTTCGATATCCGAAATTGAAAAGCATTTGGCCGATGGTCAGTTTACCGAAGGCAGCATGGCTCCTAAAGTTCGTGCATGCATCATGTTTGTGAAAAATGGCGGAAAAGAAGCTATAATCACCGAAGCAACACAGTTGAAAAATTCTTCGGCTGGAACAAAAATTATTGCGTAATTTAGCCCGAAATTTTAACACCAAAACGACAATGAATTGTCCAAAATGCAACGCTGAACTAAAACCAGGAGCACGTTTTTGCCATGTGTGCGGATTCGATACACAAACCGTTGAAACCACAGCTCCAGAAACAATTGTAAACCCAAATCAAAATCAGAATATTATGGAACAGAACACAACTCCGGCTCCTGAACAGCAGCCACAAAACAATCAGCCACAAGGTTTCGATTTTCCTAAAATCCCTA
>DYON01000105.1 GCA_020720525.1 Acetofilamentum sp. | reverse complement strand
GGCAAACTCGCTATTCATTTCCTGTTGCCAGTTGAGAACATCTTGGCGCCATGAAACGGTGTCGTTTTGTGCAATTAAATTGACCGAAATCAGACAAAATAGTAAAAGTGCTGCTTTTTTCATGTTTTATTCAAAATTTTTCGCCAAATAAGCGAGCAAAAATTTCATTTTATTTAAGCGTCAAGTGTTTTTTGAAATTCACTCATTTTATTAGAATGGCAATTTGTTTTGAGGTTGTAAATATAGACATTTACAATTAACAAACGGCTGTTAATCAATTTTCGTTCAATGGATCAAGCAGGCTCATACAAATGTTAGCTTTGCAAGATGAAGAAACTATTTCGGCTTTTCCCTTCACTCAATAAAAAAACACTGATAATTACTGGTGGAATCATGTTTGTGGTTCTTCTTGTTGTTGTTTTGGTGATTTTTCAACCCTTTTCGAAAGCCAAATTGCACGAAGCTTTCGAAGCCATCCCCGACAATGCTTGTGCGGTTATCAAAATTGATAATCCGGGCAAACTGCTTCAGCAAAACCCCGAGTTTCGGATTATCGAACAATTAAAAGCACTAAAACCTGTTGCTGAATTGATGCAGGGATTGGCAACGACAGATAGTGTTTTGCGCACAACAGCGTCGTTTGGCAATTTGCTCTCGGCTGGCAGTTTGCTCATTTCGGTTCACCCAGCAGGAATCGACAAAATGGAATGTTTGTTTGTGTTTGAACCAGCCGAAGGAACCGATGTGGGTGCCTTTGCCGACGAACTCGAACAAGCAGGCAACAAGCCAACCGAAACCGAAATAGACGGAAACAGTTGCTACACTTTTGGTGCTAAAAAGCTCAAGGTTTTTCTTTACGACAACCTTGTTGTAGCATCATTGTCGGAATCGTTGCTCAAGCAATCGATATCCTCAATCGAAAACGAATCGGGAGTACGAAACAACGAAGCTTTTGTGAAATCGTACCGCTCCCTTTCGCCCAACAGCGATGCCGGAGTTTTGGTCAATCTGCCATTGCTTTACCGGTCGCTTGGATTGTTGTTTTCGGAGCAAACCTATCCGAATCTTGCATTTATTCAAAGTTTTTCGACCTGGGGAAATATCGACATCTCGTTCAAACAAAACGCGTTAAATATTTCGGGATTATTTCCGCTTTCGGCAGATGGAAAATCGTTTATGACCATATTCGATCAGCCACGCAACGAGGCTTCGGCACAAGTTTTTGGAATGCTTCCAGTAAATACTTCGGCTGCATTTGCGTTTGGTTTTTCCGATTTTGCTTCGTTTTTTGAAGCGTACAATCTGCGACTTGCCGAAGCAGGAAGCAATTCTTTCAGTCATGAATCTGAAATTGAGCATTTTAACGAATCGCTCGAAACCAGCAATCTCGAAACCTGTTTTTACTCAAATATCGATGGTTCGCTTATCGTTTTTTCGGCCAGCAACAACGTTGTTCAGCAACCCGATGTTTTTTGTGCTTTTCCTGTTGCAGATGCCAACAACATCGTTGAATGTTTGAATCAACATGCCGAAAAACACGAATGGGATACAATCTCGTTTCGTGGAGCCCATATTTTTGTTTTGCCAACTGAATATGGCGCATACAGTTTGTTTGGTCCATTGTTCGAACCCATCGATGGAACCTGTATTGCCGTTTGCGAAAACAGTGTCTATTTTGGTCGCTCGACCGAAAGTTTAAAATCGATGCTCAACAATGTATTGTCGGGGCGAACGCTTGCAACATCGCATTTTCAAGCAAGCCTAACCGACAATGTATCGTCGTCGTGGAACACCATGGGCTACGTTAATTTGAGCAGTGCATTGTATTTTTTGCAGAATAGATGGTTGAGCGACACTGCATTGATTAGAACCAGTGCCGATATGTACCGCAGCAACAATTCTGGAATCATTTCTTTGGCGTGTTCGCGCCAGCAAGACGGAATAGTGATTAGTGGTGCTTGGATTTTCGACAAAACAGACTCGACCGACAAATACACTTGGTTTACAAGTCTCGATGCTGATGTGGCTTGCGAACCAGTTGTTTTGTACGATTTTAAAGCCAACGAATACTGGATTGCTGTGCCCGATGCTTTCGAGAATCTGTATCTGCTCAATTCCGACGGGCAAATATTGTGGAAGAAAAATCTGGGCGATGTGATTAATTCCGATTTTCAATTGCTCTATCAGGGCAAACCATCCGAGCGTTGTATTGCATTCACAACCCGCAAAGCACTTTATTTGATTGGCATCGACGGAAAAATACGAAATGGTTTCCCTGTAACCATTACCGAAGGAATAGGCTCGAATCTAATGGCTGCCGACTACGAAAAAAACAACAATTACCGACTTTTGCTTTGCGATAAGCAGGGAAAGATGCTCAACTTCAACACATCGGGAAAGCCTACCGAAGGATGGTTGAAGCCAAACACAGAGCTCAGTGGCGAATACCGAATTTTTTATCGTCCACTCGAAAAGAAAGACTTTTTGCTTGTATGCTCATCCGATCAAAAAGCTGCCATTATCGACCGCAAAGGAAATTTGATAAAAACAGTCGAAAATATTTCGTTCAACAAAGGTCAACCCAATTTATTTGCTTGGCATACCGGAAAATCGTGGTTGGCGTTATCCACCGATGGAGCATTGGTGTTTATTGCTCCCGATGGCGAAATTGAGAGCTTTGTGCAGCAACCTTTCGGCGAAAACATGATAATAGCCCATTTCCCAGAAAAAGTGTTGGTTGTGGGCGATGGAAACTTGTATGTTGTAGCAAACGACGGGCAAACCACCGACCTCGGAAAAATAGCTGAAAGCAGTATCGATAAGTTGAAAACAATATCGACGCAGCAAGGTAATTATCTTGTTTTTCAAACAAGCGACGGAACTGTTGGCGTTGTTGAAATTGGCAACGGAAAGTCAAAAACAGATTTAAAACAAAACATTGCATTTTTCGATTGCTTTGTACATGACAATAATATTGTGCTCATTACAGCCGATGGAAAAACAATTTCGTCCGAAAAACACGAAACGGTGGTTTTGGATAATAATTAACGTATCTTTGTATTGAGCTTTTGCAACAAAAGCATAGTTTGTTTTGTCAAAGTAAAAACCTGTATCAATATGAAAATTAAACTACTCTTGTTTTCGGGATTCTTATTTTTCGCTTCGTTTTTCTTTTACGCCTGTGTGAAAGACGATTTCGACATGGATACCGTAACAGCCACCAACTGGAATCCAAACGGTGCCGCGCCCCTCATTAATTCCGATCTCACCTTGTGGGATATTTTGAAAGATTACGATAGCACCGACCTGCTGGTAGTCGATTCAAATCAATTTGTATATCTGGTGTATGAAGACACCGTTTATAGTCAATCGGCCGAAGAGTTGATTCCCATTGGAAATCAGGCAATTAATTATACCAGCAATCTGAATATTTCTGGCGGACCTCTTTCGGGCGATTTCACCACATCGTACGATTACGACTTCGACTTTTCGCTTGGTGGAGGAATTGAACTCGATTCGATGACCCTTAAAGAAGGATGGCTCAACATGGTTTTAAATTCCGACCTTAATTATCCAGCAACCATAATAATGACTATTCCCGGAGCTACTCAAAACGGTGTTGCGTATCGCGATACACTCAACTATGTTGCGAGCGGAAGCAGTATTAACTCTAATTTGGGTGGCACAAAGCTGGTTTTCGACAATTCAATTGTTGACAATCGGCTCCAAGTTCACTTCGATGTTACGGTTCATGGGAATGGTAATGCAAACCTATCTCCATACTATTTGAACTTCGACATGGCGTTCTCAAGTCTTCGTTTTCGCTATATGTACGGATATTTGGGACAATTCAATTTGAATTTAAACAACGACACGATTGGTATTCGCATTAATAACAACAGTCTCACTGGTACGGTAAACTGGGAAGACCCGCGCCTTTATATCAATGTGTTGAATGGTTGGGGAGTGCCAATTCGTGCTACAGTTGATTATATGGAAGCCATTCGAACCAATGCTCCAACTTCGAGTGTAGTTATTTCGGGCACCGGAATTCCAAACCCTTGGGATATTTCATCTCCAGCTGCAATGGGACAAGTTGCTACAAGCGGATTTGTGCTGAATAAATCGAACTCAAATATAGATGCAGCCTTAAACATTACGCCACAGCGTATTTTGGCTCTTGTGAGTGGAAGTACCAATCCGAACGGCAATGTGGTGAAAAATTTTGTGGAAGATGTTAGCCGAATGGCAGTGGAAGCAAAACTTGAATTGCCATTTTATGGTACTGCAAATGGATTTATTTTGCAGGATACTTTCGACCTCGATTTTGGCGAAGACCTCTCTAATGTTGAATGGCTTCTCTTTAAAGTTTATACCAAGAACATGTTTCCCATCGATGGAGATATTCAGCTCTTTTTCTGCGACTCCAATTATGTTCAGCTCGATTCGCTTTTGAATCCGCTCGAACAAACTTTGGTTGCAGCAACTCCAGGCCCAGCACCTGATTATATTGTAACGCAACCCCGCGAAAAAACAGTTACACAAACCATTCAGGGTTCACGACTCAACAATCTCGAGATAACCAAACATATTATTGTTCGAGCAAGACTCGACACCTACAGTTCGGGAACTCAACTGGTGAAGATTTATTCTTACTACAAATTGGGGTTGCGACTTAGCGCACAGGTGCAGTTTAAATTCAACAGCAACGAATTTTAAAGGAGGATACTACTATGAAAAAACTACTATTCGCGTTAGCTGTTGTTGTTGGTTTTGCATCGCAGAACATCGTTGCTCAAGACGATATGATTATTCAAAACCTAAACATTGTTCCACAGTCGTACTATTCCAATCCGGCTTATATTCCTCAGTGTAAAATACATGTTGGTTTTCCTGCTCTTTCTTCGCTTTATATCGCTGGCGGTCATACTGGATTCAACGCCAAAAATGTGATTTCGATTAATGTGCTCGATTCTGTTGAAGTGGATATGGAATCGCTTGTCGATCAACTGAAAAAGAACAACTACGTGTTTGCCGATGTGAATGAAGAAATTCTTTCGTTCGGTTTTAAATTTAAAGAAAAGCATTACTTTAACTTTGCATTAACTGAGCATGTTTCGTTTAGGTTTTCGTATCCAAAAGACCTAATTGAATTTGCTTTATATGGCAATGGAGCTTTGCTTGACGAAACACTCGATATTGGAAATTTTAGGCTGAACGCATCGCATTACCGCGAGTATGCATTTGGTTACTCCTATATATACGACTCGAAATGGACGTTTGGAACTAGGGCAAAACTTCTGTTTGGAAAAGCCAATATCAACACCAAACGTAGCGATATCACGCTTACAACCGAAAGCACATTTTTCGATATTACAGCTACTTCCGATATTTTGGTGAATACCTGCGAATTGAATCATTTTACCGATACCAACTACGAATTTGACACTAAAGAGTATTTGTTGAATTCGAAAAATTTCGGTATGGGAATCGATTTGGGTGCTACCTACAAATACGACGACAAACTCACCTTGGGTTTGAGTGTACTCGATTTTGGCTTTATCTCTTGGAAAAGCGACCCAATGAATTTGGTAAGCAACAACCCTGGCGGAACTTTCACCTACGAAGGAGTTGATGCAGCTGCGTTTTTTGCCGATAGCACCTACCTCGACAATGCACTCGATTCTATTGTCGAGATTTTTATGATCGACACCACATATACCAAGTACAAAACCATGCTCAACACACGCATTCAAGGTAGTGCTTTTTATGCTGTTACTCCCAAAAACAAATTGTCGGCATCGGCACGTATTCAGTTTTTCGACAAAGGCATTCATCCAGCATTGAGTTTGGGCTATATGCACAAATTTGGCGATATTTGGCATGTAACAGCTACCTATTCCATGGCAAACCACAATTTCACCAATTTCGGCTTGGGCTTTTCGCTTAAACTGGGCTTTTTTCAACTTTATATGATGTCCGACAACATTTTTGCACCCATTATTTGGAATCGCTACTCATGGACCGAAACACGCGATGGCGGCGAAATTGTCGATAACAATATTACCGTTCCAAGCAACTGGAAATACATGAATTTTCATTTTGGGATGAACTTTGTTTTTGGATGTAAACCACCCAAAGACTATGTTCCAATTATCGATTAAAGCTTTCTCGTTACGAAATCCCGCTTTTAAGGCGGGATTTTTTTGGGGGGGAAACGTTTGTTTTCCTTTTCCCGATAAATACTAAATTTGCATCGTAAACAACAATCGACTGCAACAATGTCATCTCAAATACAGGTTTTTAAATTCGGTGGTGCTTCGGTAAAAGATGCCGCAGCTGTGCGCAATGTGGTTGCCATTCTCAAAAGTTATGCAAATCCAAAAACTGTTGTTATTCTTTCGGCGATGGGAAAAACCACCAATGCACTGGAGCGAATTCATCAGTCGTATTTGGGCGGTAGCAACAAAGATGCGATGCAACGCATTGCCGAACTAAAAAGCTACCACAATAGTATTCTTGTTGAATTGTTTCCCAACAGCAATCACACTGTTTTTTTCGATTTTAATAATTTGTTTCAGGAACTCGAAGCAAACGTTTTGCTCGAGCCCGAGGCATCGTTCGATAAAAGCTACGACCGCTTTGTGCATTTTGGCGAGCGCATAGCTACTACCATTTTGAGCGCTTATCTTTCCGAACAAAGTTTTAACACATTTCATGTTGCTGCACGCGATTTTATTTGCACCGACAACAGCTACCGCGATGCTTTGGTTGATTGGGACTTGACGGTTTCTAAAATAAACGAGGCTGCTTCGACTTGGTTTGCAAGCGAAAAGCCTTGCATTGTTCTCACACAGGGATTTATTGCACAATCGGCCGAAGGAGCTCCCATTTCGCTCGGTCGCGAAGGTTCCGACTTTTCGGCATCTATTTTTGCCTACAGCCTCAATGCATCCGAGATGGTGATTTGGAAAGACGTTTCTGGCGTAATGAATGCCGATCCAAAACTGATGCCCGATGCCATTGCGCTGGAACATATTTCGTATCGCGAAGCGGTCGAACTTGCCTATTATGGCGCATCGGTGATTCATCCCAAAACCATCAAGCCGCTCGAAAACAAAAATATTCCGCTGCGCGTGAAATCGTTTCTGAATCCAGCAGGCGAAGGAACAATAATTGATCGCATTGGCACCGACGACAAAAAAGTTCCATCCTATATTTTCAAATTCAATCAGGTTTTGCTTTCGCTTTTCCCACGCGACTTTTCGTTTATCAACGAGAAAAACATCAGCGAGATTTTTTCACTTTTTTCGCGCAACAACATCAAAGTGCGCATGATGCAAAACAGTGCCATCAGTTTTTCGGTGTGTTTCGACTACGAGCCAGCCCGATTGAGTGTGTTGCTCGAAGATTTGAACAAACTCTATTCGGTGCGCTACAACGAGCAAGTTGACCTTGTAACCATCCGACATTACGGCAGTATAGACGCAATTAATATCATAAAAGGGCGAAAAACTTTGCTCGAACAAAAAAGTCGCAGCACCTGGCAGATGATTTTGAATAAATAGGGATGGGTTATGAGGGTAGAGACGCGGTTTATTGCGTCTTAGGAAAATGAGAAGACATTGTAGAGACGCAATTTATTGCGTCTGAATATGGAGTTAAGTATAAAAAGTATTTTAGAGTGAACATACCACACGATTCTCCCTATGGCTATCGGAAAATGCGGGAACTAAGAGTAATAAAAAGCCATAGACAAAACTGTTTTTTCGTCATTATGATCGTCATCCCGATGAAAATCGGGACAGAATCTGAAAAACGGTTTATTTCTTCAGAGATATTTAATGTGGTCTATTATTGATTTTAATTTGACAGCAAATAATCAATTTATCGTTTTGAAAAAAAGTTGTACTTTAGTGCTTAAATAAACTACAATTGTATGAAACCCGAAAGTATTCAGGAATTATTTGAGAAAAACGGAGGTATATTTCTTACTCAAGCATCAAAAATTGCTAAAAAACTCGACAATATTCACGGATTTCTTTTCGATTGGGATGGGGTTTTCAACAGTGGTAAAAAAGGAGCTGAATTTCCAAGTACCTATAGCGAAACCGACAGTTTAGGGATCAATTTGTTGCGTTTCAGCTACTGGCTTCGCTTTCAAAAAATTCCATTTACAGGCATTGTAACCAATCAAATCAGCGAATCGGCTTTTCAGTTGGCCAAGCGCGAACATTACAATTCGGTGTATCTTTCGTTTAAATACAAAAAAGAAGCTCTTACCCACATGACCGACACGCCTGGTATTCGTCCTTCGCAAGTTGCCTTTTTTATGGACGACGTTCTTGACCTAAGCGCAGCCGAGCAAACTGGTTTAAGCTTTATGGTTGGTCGCAAATCGAGTCCCTTGTTTTTGAACTACATTCAAGAAAAAGACTTGGTCGATTACATCACCTATCAGCGTGGCGATTTGAATGCTGTTCGCGAAATCTGCGAGCTCATGATGGGTCTTTCGGGCACTTTCGAAAACACCATCGAACAACGTGTTGATTTTTCGGATAGCTACCAAGCCTATCTCGAGGAACGCGACAAGATAGAATCGAAATTCTACCACAAAGTAGATCGAAAAATTATTGAGACGGTCATTTAATTAAAGTATTGTCTTTTCGGCAAACGTTCGCTTAACACCAATGGTTTTTATAACTCCATCCTTGTAAGCGAATCAATCCTGGCTTTACTTGCTTTGTGGCGGTTTTGGAAAGGAATATGGAAAACCATTAATGAGTCCGATATAAAAACCCCTCTTTTTAATAAACTACAATCTTTACAGAAGACACGGCAGCCTTAGAAAAGAACT
>DYON01000003.1:8256-41053 GCA_020720525.1 Acetofilamentum sp. | reverse complement strand
TAACAGAAGGTACATGATGGGGTCAACATTCAATTTACTCCTAAAAAGGATGGTGTTTAATGAGCCTATTAGGCTGAATAATAGAAAACTAACAACAGCGGTCTAAACGCCTATACCAAAACATTTTATTGTTGAATTCGCAGCTGAGTAGTAACCATATTTTTAATACATTTGCCAAAAATAAAAGCCATGAAGTTGTTTACAAGTATAAGGCGTTTTTTGCTTTTCAGCATTTCTGCGTTGTGTTTATTCATGCTAAATTCTTCGTGTAAACGCAATTTACATACCACCAAATACGGATCACCGACCGACTCGTATCAAAACCAGCCCAACACCAAATATGGTGTTCCTGTTGACATAAAGGACTCCACAACGCTCACCAAATATGGTGCGCCTATTCCCAATAATTGATTATTTATTTTCTGCCGAAATCGGCAGGAATTTCGCCCCAAATTTTAGTTTCCCATTTGCGCACTTTTGCATGTACTGGGTTGTTTTGCAGCCAATTTTCTGCGCGTTTGATCAACTGAAATACTTTTTCGTTGCTTGGTTTTGCAACCAGTTCGGTTTTGGCTTTTCGGTTTCGAACCCACGAAATAGCGGTAACCGAGTCGGAATACAGCATTAAGTCCATTTTATTTTCGGCAAGCCAAGCTAGACCATGTACAATGGCTAAAAATTCGCCAACATTGTTGTTTGCATACGCAAATGGTCCTTGTCGGAAAATCTCATCGCGGGTTTCTATCCACACACCACGGTATTCCATGGGTCCAGGATTTCCGCTGCATGCGGCATCTACACAAATACTTAATGGTTCAGGCTTCGTATCGCCATTGAACGAAGTAAGTTGTTCCGCTTTTTTGGGAGTAATAGAATAGCCTTCTTTTTGTGCAGCTTTGGCCGCGGCTAATGTTGGATATCCTTTGTATTGAGCGCCAGGGAATCCATCTATTTGCTGGCGGCATTCGTCCCACGACGAATAAATGCCTGTAGCATGGCCTCTCCAAACAACATAAAAATTATTCTTCGCCATCGTTGGTAAATTCTGGATTTTCGGTATATCGCTTGCTTCCGCTATAAGATTCAAAACACAAAAGTCGGCTTTCAATCATCCCATTCAACAACGGAATTTTTTTACTTGTTTTTAGCCCAATGCTTTTCCAAAGGTCTTCGTTGCCCACAATCATCCAGGTTGTTGAGCCTTTAAGCTTGTTTTTGATTGTATCGCCGATTTTCTCATAATATTCTCTACTGTTTTCAATCGGCATTCGTGCATCGTATGGTGGATTGAACACCAAAAAACTTGGTTCGTCGAGTTCAATTTCGAAAAAATTGCCCGATTTAAGCTCAATATCTTTGTTGAGCTTCGCATTAATAATATTTCGCTGAGCCGAGCGCAACGAATCGTCGGACCTATCCATTCCAATAATGCGATGTTCGAATTCGATTCCCTGCTCCGATGCTTCTTTTTTGACGCGCTCGAACATGGCAGGTTTGAATGTTTGCCACCCCATAAAGCCATATCGTTTACGATAAAAGCCAGCAGGAATATTGTTGGCAAGCATGGCTGCTTCAATAAGAATAGTCCCCGAACCACACATGGGATCTACAAAATCGCAATCCATATTCCAACCCGAAAGCCCAACAATACCTGCAGCCAGCACTTCGTTGAGTGGTGCTACGTGAGCTGCAATGCGATATCCACGCTTATGAAGCGAATCGCCAGAGCTATCTACCGACATTACACATACATTCCCATTGATGTAAGCATTTACCAACATATCAGGAAATTCCTTATCGACTGCTGGGCGCAACCCATATCGATTTCGAAAAAAATCGACAATACCGTCTTTGGTGAGTTGCTCGGCAAAATGACTATTTTTAAACAATTCACTTGTGGTAACCACAGCATCAACAGCCATTGTTTTGTCGGTAGAAATATAGGTATCCCACTCAAATGCTTTCACTTGTTTGAGAAAATCTTCCTTGTTGGTAAATTCAAATCTCAACACTTCAATTAGAAGTCGAATTCCGTAGCGCGAAGTGTAATTGAGTTTGTACATCAATTCTTCGTTTCCCTTGAAGCAGAAACCACGTTTTACAGGCGAAATTTCTTCGGCACCGGCATCAATAAGTTCTCTTTCTAGCAAAGGCTCAAGGCCAGACAGTGTTTTGAAAGTGTAGGAGTATAGCTGATCATTCATTCTGCAAAAATACGCAATATTTACGCTTACTCATCGAAGAACAAAAACTGAGACAGCAAATTTTCGGCAAGACATTTCGAAAAAACACAAACAAGACTTAATTGTATGACAAAGATGTGAAAACGCCGTCTGTAATAGCTTTGTTTAGATTGTTGTTCAAAACATTGATTGCGTTGAACTGAAATGTACCAGAAATCTTCTTCATTGTAGTATTCAATTCGGTTATTACAACAGTTCCATTCAAAGCAGTGTATGCGCTATCTGGATTAGATGCAACTGGGCTATAAGAACCGGAAAAACCAAATTGTGCAGTGCCTAAAGTGTAAGTTCCAACAGTTTCACCAGCTATTGTAATGTTCAATGCATCGCTAGAAAGAGCACTACCATTGATAACAAAAGTGCCAGATGTATTGGTAGTCACACGTGTAAAAGCAGTCCAACTCTGACCATCAATTTGGCAATTCATTGCTGCATTGGGGTTGATAATCACTGGTGTACCGTCGCTATCTTTCTCACAAGAAGATAAAGCAATGGCAGCAATTACTATTAAAATAAGAAACAAATTTTTCATTGTATTTTTATTGCAAAAATAATCATTTTTCGCCAAATAGGTTTTGCTACGTTGCTACATACAACCACAACAACAAAAGCGTTGTGCAGAGTGAAGAAATAGTTTAAAAACAACCTGCATCGGGTGTAAATGCTGAATGGCAAACATACATCGGCCCGAATGCAGAATTGTTAGATAGATTTTTATCAAACAGCTCCTTGCGACACGCCATTAGGCCTATCTTCGATTAGCTGACCAATAATTTGGGTAACCGTACGTTTATTGCCCTCTTTGTCGGTATAGCTATTGTTGTTGAGTTTTCCACTCACATACAATTGAGCACCACTTTTGAGCAATGCTTCGTATTTGGCGACTTCTTCGCCCCAGAGCACAATGCGATGCCAGCTCGTATTGTTTACGAATTCGCCAAAACCATTCAAATAGCCTTCGTTGATGGCTATCGAAAACGTGGCTAGTTTGTTTCCGTTCTTTGTTGTTTTGATTTCAGGAGCTTTTCCAATTCGACCAATTAATTCAACCTTGTTCATAATTTTGATTTTTAAAAGTTAGAACAAAGGTCGCAACCGTCATCCATTTTAGTCGGTTATTAAACGTTTATAGTCGTTTATAAACGGATATAAACACTTATAAGCATTTGTAACCGTTTACTGTCGGCTAAAGACCGATTAATTCACAAAATTCAAAACACTAATTTGTTGTATTCAAAAACGGCCTATACATAAGCAATGCATGATTTTCGACCCAAAACGTTTCGGTTTCGACTTGAGTTTGCAAATCGGTTTCAATGCGGGCAATTTGATTGTGACGGGAGTATCCTCCCCACGATTCTTGACGAAAGAAGTGGTATTTTTCTTCGATGCGATACTCTTTCAGCAGTGGCGATTCGCAAAGTAGGCTTCCATGGAGATATTCATCGTCGAGCCAAAGTAGAATCTGATATTGCTGTTCGGTGTTATTCTTCACTTGCAAGTCGATATAGTTGTAAACCAAAGTTGCACCTGCTCCAAAAGGAACTTTGCGATTAATATCGGGAAACACATCGTACGAATGTCGGTGACGCTCAACAATACTAAGCGGACTGTTCATAAAAATCCAAAACAGCAAATTGCCCAGCTGACACAAACCACCGCCAACTCCTGTTGAAATTTGCCCACGCGACAGGGTCAGTCCTTCGAGATAACCTTTGCTGCTTCGAGGGCGTCCAACAAGTTTCCACAGCGAAAATGTCTCGCCAGGAGCAATCACAATTTGGTGAATGGGTTTTATAGCAATTGACAAATTGACTTTTTTGTTTCGCTGCAATTGCATATCAACATCTTTAAGAGGTCGCATTACAACCGACTTGTGCTCGAACACAACATAAGGCAATTGCCGAAGCGAAACCGATTGTGCAAAACGTGTATTTCCAACAAGCCATATTATTCGGCGCTTGCAGGTATAGAATTCCCGAGCAAAAAAATGCCTTAATCCGCTTCGCTTTATAGGTTTCAGAACAGTTTCGTGCACAGTTTAGTCTATTTTTTTTATTCGGGAGCAGTTTTATTTTGTTCGAACTGTCCACCACGTCCACGTCCACTGTTTTGGTTGTTTCCAGTGCTTGAATCGTTGCGAAACACATCTTCGGGATTCAACGGTCTAACAAGACCACGCCACAAAAATCCACTCAATTTGCGCTGCTCCGACGAGAGTTCGCGGTGCGGATAAATAGTCCCAATTGGGCTTCCATTCATATCGATAGCGGTAACTTCTTTTTCCTCGAAGTGCATATCTAAGGCTGTCGATTTCGACTTGTTGATTCCCGTTTTTCCACCATTTTCATCTTCAATGAAGTAAATTGTTTCAGTGCTACCAAACACTTTCATCAGATTCAGCTCGTTGTTGACAAAATACCCTTTCATCATATCGCCCTTCACTTGTTGGTAGTCGTTGTCGGAGTAGTGCGAAGCAATAAAAGCATTGTTTCGCATGAACAATTCTAAAATATGACCCTTATCGGTGAGAAACTGCATATAGTCGGCTGTCATTTGAGTAGAATCGGACCATAAGCAAGGATCGACATACATCCGCATAAGCGAATCGGATTCGCAATAATAGAGCGAATCGCACACTCCTTGCATATCGGCGCGAAAAAATCTCACGTGATGAAAAACCTTCACTTCGCGACCCAAAAGAGTGTCTTTTCGCGAAAAAAGAGTATCGCCGTGCAAATAAAGCGAATCGGAAGCATCCCAGGTGATAAAAACAGCGCTGTCGGTTGCAAGAATAGAACTATCGGCTTGATGAAAAATGCCAAGCCCCGAGCGAAGCATAATGCTCTCAAGGGTATCGCGAAACACCACATTGCGAGTAGCTGTTCCCTCGCCCACGCGGCGGTCGTAATACAATGTGTCGCCTTCAAGTACTGATGAACCATTAATCATGCGAGCCCTATCGGTAAGCAATGTTCTATCGGTTTTGGTATTGTACCAACCACTGTTGCAAAAAATGTGGGTGCTATCGCTAATAATATGCGTATTGCCATAAAAATTGACTTGTTCGGTGATGGTATTGTACATCAAACTATCCGAAGTAAGTTTGAAATTATTGCCAGTAACAACCACATCGTGGCGAAAGAAAAACTCTTTGCTACCCGCATAATAGTAGCCATGTTTACTCACAAGAGTATTGCTTGGGTCTTCAATCACAGCGCCATCGAGATAGTAGCCAACACCTTTGCCTATATCGTAGGTGAGTTTGTTGGTTCTGAGAATAATTTTGTTGTCGATAAGCTGAACATCTTTCTCCATGACAGCCGTTTTTTTGTTGCCATCGTAGTGGAGTTTTTCTCCATAAATCTGAGTTGTATCCGATACTTTAACATGTACATTTCCAAAAGCATCCATTGCATTTGTATGAATATACAAATAAGCACTATCGCAATACATAAGCGACTCTTCGTGCTGAAAAACCACATTTCCGCGCAAAATTTGCACGTCGGGATTTACAGGCTTATTAAATTCGAGTTCGTTGGCCGACTTGAGAAGAATTTTTTTCTTCTCTTGAGCAAATACAGAATTTGCACAAATCAATGCAATGGCTAAAAAGAAGAACCGAACAGCAGAGGCATGCATCAAAAATCTTCTTCTTTCAAGAAATTGCCTTTCAAGTCGAACAACAATCGTTTGCGCTCATTGAAGCCATCTTTCTTCATTATAACACTGTATTTGAGTGCATCTTCGTCGCTTATAATAATGCCTTCAACAAATTTAAAGCCAACGTAGTTGTCAGAAATGTATTTAATGGTTTTAGAAGGAAGCTCCTTAAAGGTAATCATTTGCCCATCAACAATTGAATTTTCGCCAATCGAAATATCTTCGCTATCGATGTATTCGTTGAACTGCTGATCGCGTTCGGCATTTTGTTGCTTTCGGAAAGCTTCGTCGCCATCAATAAAATTGGCAAGATCTTCTTTTTCGAGGCGACCACTGGTGGAAAAATAAATCTGATGATACACCATTGGGTCGTTCGCCCAATTGGGGCTAAACAATTTTACCAAGGTATATTTTTTCTTATCTGCCATCACCAATGCTTCGGCCGACTCTATTTCAAGCCCATAGTAATTTTCATCGAGGTAACTCTGAATGAGAGGATGCAGATTTTTAGGACTTAAAACAGTAGCTTGTTTTACAAATGTACCACGGCTGTCGAAATGCATTCTACAATCGATGCTGCGAGCTGCATTGTAATAAGAAACCACGTATTCTTTGCCAATTGTGTCCCACCTTACCTCGTCGGCTTTGGGTTCTTTTTTAATAAAGTATTGAACCGCAATAGCAGGAACTTTACTTTCTGAAACTGGTTGACGAAGATTTTTCTTATTGCCTTTCTCAGCCTTATTATTGGGATTGGTGTTATTATTGGGTTGTTGCTCCCCGCCAATTTTTATAAGCGTACCCTGAAAATCGAACCACAATTCAACACTGCCAGTTTCGTCGGTTTTAGACAAAAAGACAAGATAAGCATTTTGATAAGTTTCGTTGTTTACGATGAAACTCTCTTTAATGGTATGGGTTGGGTAGTTTATTATAATATACGAATTCACAGATGAAGGGAGTTCTTTTGGGTGCACTGGATGGCGTCCTTTATCGTTGTTGTTGTTGAGAGAGAGATTCTGATCGTTTCCATTTGCATCGGCTTGGCGCGAAAAGTTGCCAGAAATGTCGTAATAGGCAATCATTTTTTTCTTGGTGACCGAATCGGTCATTTCAATTCTATATTCCGAAACATCTTTTGTTTCAACCATTATCGATTTATCTATTTCAAATTGAGCAAAATTCGCCCCCACATGTTTCTGGAGCGAACGAGGCAATTTATCGAGTTGATATTCCGATTCGGAAACCAACCATTTGCCGGCTTCAGTAAATTTCACGAGCACTTTTGCATCGTCGTAGGCAAAAGATGCATGAAAATCGGTGCTGTGCTTTGTCCACTGAACACCCGAAAAGCCTGGAAACAAATTTGCCATTTTGCCTTTCACTGCATCGGGCACATCACTTTCTTTTACAGGGATTTGCGCCATTGTGCAAAACATAAATCCAATGCAAAAAACAAGAAAAAACGATATTTTTTTCATGATGCTAAATTTTAATTATTTGATTTCTGTCGGGGCCTGTAGAAACACAAGACACCACAACACCAACTTCCATTTCAATGAAATTGAGATATTGCTTCATCTCTAAAGGCAAGGAGTCGATAGAGTCAACTTTTGAAATATCTTCCGACCAGCCCTTCATAGACTGATTGATGGGTTCACATGAATTTTCGATTACCAATTCGGGCATAGAATACTCCTTATCAGCGCATTTATACGCATTGCACAATTGTATGGTTTCCAATCCTGTGAGAACATCGGCTTTGGTCATCACCAAATCGGTAACACCATTAATCATAATTGCATACCTCAAAGCAGGAAGATCGAGCCAACCCGTTCGGCGTGGGCGACCAGTAGTTGAACCAAATTCATTTCCATTTTTGCGAATAAGCTCTCCCATATCGTTGTTGAGTTCGGTCGGAAATGGACCATTCCCTACCCTGGTGCAATAGGCTTTGAAAATTCCAAAAACCTTGCCGACATGTTGCGGAGCAATTCCAAGTCCAGTGCAAACGCCACCAGTGGTTGTATTGGAAGAAGTCACAAAAGGATAGGAGCCAAAATCGATATCGAGCAAAGTACCCTGCGCACCTTCGGACAAAACGCGCTTACCTTCTTTGAGCGCATTGTTGAGAAATACTTCGGTAGCAACAATTCTAAATTTTTTCAACTTCGCAATGGCTTCGAACCACAATTTCTCATACTCGTCGAACGACAAACCATCGAAGCGAAACTGGGAAGTATCTGCGCCAGTTAATCGAATATAGTCGAAATGCTGCTCTTTGCGAATTTGGTATTGAGTTTCGAAATCGGGCAAAGCAACTGCGCCAGCCCTAAGTCCTTTGCGCGCATATTTATCGGTATAGGTTGGCCCAATGCCTTTTAGAGTACTTCCGATTTTGCGATCGCCCATTGCAGCCTCGCTAATGGCATCGAGCAAGCGATGCGAAGGCATTATGAGATGGCAATTGCCACTAATAATCAGATTATCGACCGGATTGAAACCAGCATCGACAACTGCATCAATTTCTTTACAAAAAATAACTGGGTCGAGAACCACACCATTGCCAATCACATTGGTGATTTCGCGTCGAAAAATACCACTAGGCACGGTATGTAAAACGAATTTTCGTTCGTTAAAAATAATGGTATGCCCTGCATTGGGTCCGCCTTGAAAACGAGCTATAATATCGTAAGCCGGAGCAAGCGCATCCACAATTTTTCCTTTCCCTTCGTCGCCCCACTGCAGGCCTAAAATAACGTCAACTTTCATATTGTTTTAAATCAGAGTGACAAAACTACAAAATAATGCTTTCTACCCGTTGCTTTTTTTCAAGTTTTTGCTGCATTCTTCGCAAAGCCCATAAAAAACAAGCGAGTGCGACGAAACAGCAAAGTTGAACGACTCGCCAAGCGATTTTTCGATTTCATGGATGCGAGGGTCGCAAAATTCCATAACTTTTTTGCATTGAGTGCATATAGCATGATCGTGTTGCTGAAATCGATAGCTTTTCTCGTATTGAGCACAATTCTGTCCAAACTGATGCTTCACAACCAAGCCGCTTTCGAGCAAAAGATCCATGGTGTTGTACAAAGTAGCTCGACTCACCCTATACTTATTGTTTTTCATTCTTATGTACAACGATTCAATATCGAAATGACCTATATGTGTATAAATTTCCTTCAAAATTGTAAATCGCTCAGGAGTTTTGCGATGACTTGTGCGTTCAAGATACTCGGTGAATATCTGCCTCACTGAATCGTATTTGTCAACTTTGTCCCGAGTTGTCGAATCTTCATCCATGTCTGAAAAATTTCCGTAAAAATAAGAAATTATTCTTATTTAGTATAAATAATTAATTGAAACCGATAAGCCACATTCTAAATACGCATTTAAAAAAGGATTGAAGAGTTTTATCGCATTCTAAATACTCTTTCTACCCCCTCCACTTTTCGCAATTGCGAAATAAGATTTTTGATGTGATCGGTGTCGTTGACAAACAAAGTAATTTTGCCCTCAAAAGTCTCGCCTTTGCTTTCGAGGTAAATCGAACTGATATTGAGCTGATTTTCTTCGGACAAAATGCGACTAATATCGCTGAGAATACCAATTTTATCAATTCCCGAAATTTGAATCCCAGTTTTAAAAACAATGTCGCTGGCCGAATTCCATTGCACCTTTTTAATTCGATCGCCGTAGCGAGCATTGATTCGGATAGCATTGCTGCAATTGGCGCGATGAATTTCGAGTGTATTTTCCGACACCACAAAACCAACAACTTCGTCGCCAGGAATTGGATTGCAACAATCGGCAATTATGTACGAAATTTTGTTATCGGTGTTTAAATCGAGCGTTTTTCGTCGAGGAGTCGCTTTTTTCGATTCATTGGTGCTGGCAGCTCCGCCTTTTCCGCGAAGGAAAGGCTTTCTTAAATACTGAAGCCAACCCGACCGATCGTGAACAGTGGCGAAAGACTTAACTGTTTTAATGTCGATTTTGCCTTTTGAAGCTTCGAAATACAGTTCATTGATGGTAAGGCTCCCTGTGTAGCGAGCAAATTCGGTCAAAACAACATCTTCGGGGCTTAGCTTCACTTGACCAAACATGCGCAACACAATTTCGCGGCCTCTTTCAATTGCTTTTCGGCGGTCTTCTTTGATTGCCTGTTTTATTTGCGATTTGGCTTTTGCGGTAACTGCATTTTGGAGCCATTCTTCTTTTGGCGCTTGTTTTTCGCTCGAAAGCACTTCAACTTGATCGCCGCTTTTGAGAACATGGTTTAGAGGAACCAACTTATGGTTCACTTTGGCACCAATACATTTATTTCCCAACCCAGTGTGAATGCTGTATGCAAAATCGATTACCGTACTATCTTTCGGCAAATTGCGCATTTCGCCAGTGCGAGTAAAAACAAATATTTCGTCGGTAAAAAGCGTAAGTTTGAAATCGTCGAGAAAATCGAGTGCATTGGCTTCGGGGCGTTGCAAAAGCTCTCTAATTTTTTTCAACCAATCGTCGAGCGAATTTTCGATGCCATCGCGATCTTCTTTGTATTTCCAGTGTGCTGCGTAGCCTTTTTCGGCCACTTCGTTCATTCGCACCGAGCGAATTTGAATTTCGACCCATTTTCCAGCATCGCTCATCACAGTTGTGTGCAATGCTTCGTATCCATTTCCTTTGGGAACCGAAATCCAATCGCGCAATCGCTCTGGGTTTGGCGTATATACTTGTGTAACAACCGAGTAGGCTTTCCAGCAATCGATTCTCTCGTTTTCGGATTCAGAATTAATAATAACTCGAATTGCAAAAATGTCGTAAACCTCTTCGAAAGGAATTTTCTTCTTCAGCATTTTATTCCAAATAGAATTGATGCTTTTGGTTCGACCAAGAATTGTGAAATTGAGATCTGCCCTACGAAGTTGGTCTTCGACAGGCTTGATAAATTGCTGAATAAATTTCCGACGATCTTCATCGGTTTCAATCAATTTTTTCGTGATACTCTCAAATACTTCGGGCTCGGTGTATTTAAGAACCAAATCTTCCATTTCGCTTTTTACAGCATACAAGCCAAGCCTGTGAGCCAATGGAGCAAAAAGGAACGAAGTTTCGGATGAGATTTTGAGGCGCTTATCGGGAGGCATGTGTTCAAGCGTACGCATATTGTGAAGGCGGTCGGCAAGTTTAATCAAAATCACCCGCACATCTTCTGCCATTGTGAGAAGAATTTTGCGAAAGTTCTCGGCCTGCAACGAAGGTCCCAATTCAGAATTGTTTACAATTCCAGCAATTTTTGTGAGACCATCAATAATGGAAGCCACTTTGGGTCCAAACATACCACTGATATCTTCGAGAGTATAATCGGTATCTTCGACCACATCGTGCAAAAGAGCGCAAATAATTGAAGTTGTACCAAGACCAATTTCACCTGCAGCAATAATTGAAACCTCCACAGGATGGAAAATGTAGGGTTCGCCACTTCGACGACGCATACCCTTATGTGCTTCGGCTGCCAGATTGAAAGCTTTACGAATTAGGCGTTTGTCTTTAGCATCGGTAACAGGTTTACATACTTTAAGAAGCATTCTATACCTCTTAAGCAGTTCCTTTTTTTCCATATCGGTGAGTCCGAATTCCATCAAAATATTTTGCACAAAAATACAACGAATAATGTCATTTTGAAGAGATATTTAACCTGCTATGTCGTTTTTTTTAAAAAATAGTAAAACATAAAACAACGTTTGTAACGTTTAATTGTCTAATGTTGTGTATCTTTGTTTCACAAAAATTAATAAATAATCAATTTAAGATGAAAAATCTTTTTCTGTTTGCTTTTGCAGCCTTTCTGTTGACGGGAACAGTAGCTGCACAGACTATTGTTTTCAACGAAGACTTCGAATCAGGACCTTACGAATTCACCGCCAGTGGAACTCCAACTTGGGGCATCAATTCTCGAGTGCATGTTTCGGGTTCATATTCCGACAGTTGCTATGTTGGATTATCATCTACTTCGTACTTAACATCGAATGCATTTAGTACTTTGGGCAACTCTAGTGTTTTGCTTGAGTTCAAACAAATATGTAAAATTGAATTTTTCGATGCTGCTCAGATTGAATACTCCACCGATGGAGGAGGTACATGGACAGCCATTGCAGCAACGTATTATTTAGGTAGCGGTGGCTATACAAGTTCGAAATTTACCGAACAAAGCTATTCTGCCGATTGGCAAGCAGGAGTTGCAGCTGTTGTTCCAACCAACACGTGGTGGAAGACGGAACAATTCGACCTTGGTGCTGTTTTGGGCAATCTGGCGAGTGTGATTATTCGCTTCAAGCTAAGCGATGGCAACAACAACGGCTCAAACCAGCGCGTTGGTTGGTTTCTCGACGATATTAAAGTTACCATTGCTCCATCCGAACTTACTCCACCGACTATTACTCAAATTCCTACAATTTGGCAAGACACAGTTTATGCCACAGGTCCATTTCAAGTAAAAGCAAAAATAAGCGATTTATCTGGAATTGACACAGCTTATGTAGTATATTCACTAAATGGTGGTTTAAACGACACTATTGGCATGACAGTTCTCGCAGCCGATACCTTTAGCACATTTATTCCTGCTCAAGCATACAATATGCATATTGATTATTTTATTGTCGCAAAAGATGCTTCGGCAGCTTCCAATATTGGAAGTACAACGACCAAATGGTTTTATACTAAACAGCCAGCTCCTGTTGTAATTATTGGAACGGGAACAAGCACAGAGTATTACCTGCCATGCTATGGATATTACAATTATGGTTGGAGTGCTCAGGTTTACACCGCTTCCGAAATTGGGACATCAGGCATTATTGATTCCTTATTTTTCCAAATTGGCAATAGTGTTTCAAACTATATTATGACCAATCAACGAATGATGATAGCCATTGTGGCAGACTCAACATTTGCCAGCGGAGTTATGCCCGATAGTACAAGCATGACCACTTTTTTTGCTGGCAATGTTACTTGGAACGGAACAGGTTGGTTCAAATTTATTCCAACTACCTCTTTTTATTATAGTGGTTTAGGTCATTTACTTATTTATTGGATAAATCGAGATGGAAGTTACTCTTCAGGGTATCCTACTTTCAAATATACAGCTACTCCAGTAGCAAATAAAGCTAAATATGTGTATAGCAATACATACTCCAGTGTTTTTCCATCATCAACTGGAACTCTCACTACAACAAGGCCCAATTTGAAAATTGCATTTCAACCCAGCAATACTGTACACGATGCAGCAGCAATACAAATTACTGAGCCTTTTAGTAGTCCTATTCCAATTGTTGGAACACCTTACAACACAAAGGTGAAGATTAGGAATATTGGCTCCGATACACTTACTGGCATTACCATAAATTGGGAGCTCAATGGCATAGCACAAACTCCATACGCTTGGACAGGAATGTTGCTTCAAGACCAGATTTCGAATGAAATCAACATTGGCTCTGTAACATTTATAAACACTGGTTCCAACAATATTAAAGTATGGACAAGCAATCCAGATGGTTTTGTAGATGAACAACCATTGAATGACACTACAAGTAAGAGCTATTTTGCATGCACATCGGTTTTAGCTGGCAATTACACTATAGACCCAATAACTCCAACAGGAGGAACTAACTTTCAAGGCTTTACTGATGCTATGAATGTATTAAAAAATTGTGGAGTTAGTGATACCACAGTATTTCAGATTGCAAGTGGTATTTATGACACCTTGTTATCGTTCCCTGCAACAATTCCTGGCATTGGAATATCAGCACCCGTAACATTCCAATCTGCATCGGGAAATGCAAGCGACGTAACCTTGCGCAACAATGCAGCAAGTACGGGCAACAACTACATCATTGACATTAATGGCGCTAAATTCCTTGCTTTCCGCAATATGACTTTTCAGTCGTTAAGTTCTACTTACGGCAAATGTTTTTCCCTCAGAAACAATTCGAACAACATTTTGATTGAAGGAAATATCATAAAAGGACCAGTTGCAACATCAACCAGCACCGACATGGCTTTGATTCACAACTACAGCGCGTCGATTGATAGCAACATTGTGATTATAAACAACACATTTACCAACGGTTCGTATGGTGTTTATATGTATGGTACTAATTCAACAACTCTGGAAAACGGAAATCTTATTGAAGGTAATACATTTTCAAATTATTATACTTCAGGTCTGTATGCATACTATCAGAAAAACTTGCAAATAAAGAAAAACATCTTATCTACCAACACAACCTACGCTTCAACAATTGGAATGAGTCTAAACTATTGCGATTATGCTCAAATCAATAAAAATAAAATAGTGCAACCCACGTATTATGGCTTGTATTTAAATTATTCAGATGGCGATGCAACTACACAAGGTGCGATTTCGAACAACTTTATTAGCGTTGGAGGAATAACAACTGCTTACGGTATTTATGCATATTATTCAAACTATTTCAATTTCTACCACAACAGTATTAATTGTAGCAGTACGAGTACAACGGGAGGAAGCTCATTCTATTATTATTACGCCAACAATTGCAAAATAAACAACAATATATTTGCTAACACTGGAGGTGGTTATGCTTTTTACAGCGCATCTACAAGTTTGACATCAGATTACAACAATCTGTTCACAACTGGAACGAACCTTGGCTATTATAATTCAGCAAACAGTGCCGATTTATCAGCATGGCAAACAGCGACATCGCAGGATGCTAATTCGGTGAGCATAAATCCTCAATTCCAATCAACTACAGATCTTCACACCACATTGACAGCTCTAAACGACTTAGGAGCTCCAGTTGGAATTATTGATGACATCGACAACCAGGTTAGAAGCCTTTTCAGCCCCGACATGGGAGCCGACGAATACACTCCTGCAGCTGAAGATGCCGGAGTGTATGCTATAATTGAACCAGCCACATCGCCAGCGCCGGTTGTTGGAACACCATACAACATGACAGTGAAAATAAAGAATTATGGAACCGACACAATCACCAAAGCGAATATTGAGTGGAAACTAGATGGAGTTGCTCAAACACCTTTTGCTTTTACTGGCTCTTTGCTTCCAGATTCTATTTCATCGAATATTATTGTCGGAACAGTAACATTTCCAACTGCTGGAACACACAACATAACAGTTTGGACGTCTCTGCCTAACGATTCAGTTGACCCCAACAATATCAACGATACATTGAGTGAAGCCTATTTTTCATGTATCACTGTTCTATCTGGAACTTATACCATAGACCCATTGGTTCCAACAGGCGGAACAAATTTCCAATATTTTGCCGATGTTATTGCTCAGCTCAACAGCTGTGGTATCAGCGATACAACAATATTCGAAATTGCTTCGGGTACATACGATACTTTGTTGACTTTTAGTGGAGCAATCCCTGGCAATGGACTCAACGCTAGTATTGTTTTCCAAAGCAGCACTGGTATTGCTACCGATGTTGTTTTGCGCGATTCTGCAACTACTTCTGGCTCGAACTACATTGTAAGTCTCGCAGGTGCAAAATTCATGGAATTTAAAAACATGACATTCTTAGCCCAAGGATTGACATACAGTAGATGTGTCTCTATACAAGGCAATTCGAATAATATTCTTTTTGAAGGAAATATTTTCACCAATCCCACAGTAAGCATATCCACTTCATCTGATAAAGCCCTTTTTTATAATGTTGGCTCTTCGAACGACAGCAACATTGTTATCAAAAACAACACATTTAACAATGGATCATATTCACTTTACATGTATGGAACATCTTCGACTGTATTGGAAAATGGTAACGTGATTGAGAATAACAATTTCAATAATTACTACTTTGCGGGTATTTACACATACAACCAAAAAAATCTCAGAATTAGCGAAAATAACCTAAATTCCAACACCACATACGCCTATTCTACTGGACTCTACTTGAATTACTGTGATTACTCGATCATTGAGAAAAACAAAATCAACAATCCAACGTATTATGGGCTCTATTTGTATTATTGCGATGGAGATGCTACAACTCAGGGACAAATAGCCAATAATTTTATCAGCATTGGAGGTGGAGCAACAGCCTATGGTTTGTATGCTTACTACAGCAACTATTACAATATTTACAACAATAGTGTAAACTGTTTTAGTACAAGCACAATCGATGGTCGGTCGATGTATTATTATTACAGCAACAATTTCAATTTCCGCAATAATATATTTGCAAACAATGGTGGTGGTTATGCTTTTTACAGCGCATCTACAAGTTTGACATCAGATTACAACAATCTGTTCACAACTGGAACGAACCTTGGTTATTATAATTCTGCTAACAGAACCAATCTATCTGCATGGGTTGCCGCAACTTTGAAAGACAGTAACTCTGTAAGTGTTTACCCTTCATTTTTCTCTAACACCGATTTACATTCCATTTCGCTTGCCTTAGATAATCAGGGAACACCTTTGGCATCTGTAACCGATGACATTGATAGTGATATTCGTAGTTTAACAACTCCCGATATTGGAGCCGATGAATTCGCTGCGCCTGCGCAAGAGGCAGCTCTTTTGTATGGTGTTACTCCATCTGGTGGATGTAGCCTCGGCATTGAACCAATCAGTATTGCTATATTGAACAATGGTACCGACACCATAAATGGAAACCTTACTGCATATTATGTTGTAAATGGTCAAACTCCAGTTTCTGAATCTGTGCCTAACATAATTCCTTCGGGCGATACAGCTATTTTCACTTTTAGTACTCCTGTTAATATGATAGTTGGTGCTATCGACAGTTTATTCCATTTTACCTATTACTTAGAATTAACTGGCGATCCATTGCAGCTCAACGATACAGCTCATTTCAATTTAATTTCGCGGCATTCACCAGGCACAGTTAGCGTAACTAACGCAACTATTCCATATGCAACTTCAACAACACTCAATGCAACAAGTGCCGACACCATTCAGTGGTATGCAGATGCAACCCTTACAACACTTTTGCAAACAGGTTCTTCTTTTACAACTCCAGTATTGTTTGACACCACAATTTATTATGTTGCATCCACATCTGAGCTTGAATACAACTATACTTTCGATACCGACTTGCAAGGTTGGACTGCTACTACTCCTTGCGTTAGTTACACAACCTACAACTGGACTTGGGCTAGCGATGCCGGTGCAGGCACTGCTTATATGGAAGACCCAGATTATGAGTCTAGCGCTGCATTATTTTCTCCAGTACTATCTGTTTTTGGTGATAGCATTGATTTAAGTTTTAGACATCGTTATGATACAGAAAACTGTTGCGATAGAGGTCTAGTGGCTTATAGGATAGACGGTGGCTCATGGACTCACTTCACTCCTACAACTGGAGTGTATCCTGGTACAGCTAGCCTGACCATCGACCCAGTTTTAGCGTCATGCACTTATGGACCTACTGTTGGTACATTTGGCGGAACCGCAACCACCTATTTTGTAAGTTCTGGGAAAATACCACTTAATGGTGGAACTCAGTTAGAAATTGCTTTTGCATTCTCGTCGGATGGTAGCGTTGCGGGAACTGGCTGGTATATTGATGAAGTAAATCTTTACAAAACTGGTTGCCCTGGGCCTGTGGTTGAAGACACAGTATTTATTACTGGAACTCCTCCCGAAGATGTTGGCGTTATAGCAATTGACGACCCCAATTCTGGTATCGATTTAAGCAATCATGAGAGTGTTACAGTTAGAGTGATAAACTTTGGAACTGCTACACAGAGCAATATCCCCGTCAATTATTCAATCAATGGTGGTGCTGCTGTTTCGGAAGTTATTCCTGGCCCAATTAACCCAGGCGATACTGCTATCTACACTTTTACAACTTCTGCAAATTTGTTGGCATATAATACCTATTCATTTGCCGCATACACTACTTTGTCCAGTGATAATATCCTAATAAATGATACAGCTTATAAATCAGTTACCAATAGTCCACTGGTATATTGTACTTCTGCTGCTACATATACTGCTGATGAAGATCTTGGCAATGTAACGTTTGCAGGAATTAACAACACATCTCCATCACCTCACAATGGTACATACACAAACTATTCTGTTTCAGTTGCACCTGGAAACATAGCTCCTGGAGGCACCTACCCAATTTCGGTCACTATTGTTGATGATGCAGCTTCATATTATACTGGATACTGCGAAGTCTATATCGATTACAACCAAGACGGTACTTTCGCAGAACCAGGCGAAGTAGTATTTGGTGGTAGCTATCCAGCATTGGCAAGCGCAACAATTACTGGAACTGTGATTGTTCCATCAACTGTTACTATTGGCAATACCAGAATGCGCGTTGTGGTTACTGAAAATGGAACCGCCTCATCTGTTCTTCCTTGTGGAACATATAACTATGGTGAGACCGAAGACTACACTATCACAATTGCACCAGTATTGCACAACGATGCAGGCGTGATTGCAATTACAGAACCCGATTACATTCAATCAGAATCTTCATTAATTCCTGTGATTGTTAACGTTAAAAACTTCGGATCCGACACAATTTATTCCATTCCAATTGAATATACTCACAACTCCAACCCAGTTGTAACTTACACATGGACTGGAACATTATTCCCAGACAACACCACTTCTGTAACTTTACCCGATTTAACTGTTGCTGCAGGGTTGAATGATATATGTGTAAAAACAGTTTTACTACTCGACTCGAACACATTCAACGACGAAAAGTGCTCGCAATTCTATGGACTACCGCCATTTACTATGTTCGAAGACGACATAGAAGATGGAACCATTCTTTACACCGATGCACCTGCACTTTGGCAACATGGCAAGCCAACAGCATCGGTGATAAATACAGCTCACAGTCCCGATAGTGCTTGGGCTACTATTCTTGCTGGGAATTATCCCAACTCGGCTAGTGGTTTTATTTACACTCCAACGATGAGCTTCTTTGGTATTAACGATGCCTACCTCACTTTTTACTATTGGATTCACGCTCAGGAAAATCTCGATGGTGGCTATGTTCAATATTCTACCAACAATGGAACAACTTGGGCTTCGTTGGGTGGCATCAACGATCCGGAAGGGTACAACTGGTTCGACTCTTATGCTTCGACTACACCAGGATGGACTAAAAATACCGGTGGATGGACTCCTGCATTTATTAAATTGGATGCTGTTGCAGGGTTCAGTAGTGTGAAATTTCGCTTCGGTTTTAAATCGAATTCCACAACAACCTACAACGGTTTTGCAATTGACGATATCAAAATACTTGCTCCAAATGTTGCAATTGATGCGGGTATTGTTGATGTGATTACTCCAACTGGCACAACCCAAACAGGTGTTCAGACTAGTGTTCAAGTTCGAATCAAAAACTTCGGAACCGACACCTTAAATTCGATTCCATTGGCATATCGCCTGAACACGGGTTATCCTCCTCAAAATGGAACTTGGACAGGAACGTTGCTTCCAGATAGCACAGCCACATTCACATTCACACAAACATATTCAGGTCCTGCAATTGATTACACATTGTGTGCATACACCTTATTGAGCGGCGACCCATACAAAACAAACGATACAACTTGTGTTGACCTTACTTTAGTTGGTATTGAAGATATGACTCAAAATGGAGTTGTATTGATGCAAAACATTCCCAACCCCACCTCCGCACAAACCGAAATCAGCTTCACGCTTCCCGAGCCAGGCAACTGCGTAATTACGTTGCGCAACACACTGGGCGAGCAGATTCTGAGCACTCAGATGAGTGGACAAACTGGCAAAAACACCTTCAATTTCGACGCATCTAATCTCGAGCAAGGAATTTATTTCTACACACTCGAATACAAAGAGGTGGTGCTTACTAGAAGGTTGTCGGTGATTCGATAGAAAGTATCGACAACACACAACAAAAAAGGATGGGCAAATGCTCATCCTTTTTTTATCGAAATTAAGTGCGAATAATGGCTACAAAATTACTCAGCCAATTTCCAAACCGTATCAATAATGGTTCCGTCAACCCATTTTATAACAGCTACGGGTTCGTCGGTAAGTTTTGGTTTGGCTGGTTTGCCACAAATGGCTTCGGCTTCGGCTTGCAGCTCCTGAATGGTTTTGATGGGCAAACTGCTGCCTTTCATTTTTTCAATCAGGTCGGTGCGAAGTGGATTGATTGCAATTCCACGTTCAGTCACAATCACATCGATGAGTTCGCCAGGACCAGTGATGGTTGTAACTTCATCGAGAATAACTGGCATGCGGTCGCGGAACAAAGGCACCGGCAAAATGGTTGTTTTCCCAAACAAGGTGTTTTGCCATCCTCCAATGCCATGAAGTAGTACTCCATCGCTGTGGGTAACCACATTGGCATTGAAATTTACATCAACCTCAGTGGCGCCAAGAATTACAATATCGACAAATTGGGCAAAAAAGCCTTTGCCGTGATAATTGTACGAAGTGAAAGGAGACGTGTTTACATGATTCCAATTCTCGCGCATGGAGCGCACGCCTTCGAGATCGAATGTTTGACCATCGAGGATGAATTTGGTATAACCTTCTTCGAGCATTTCAACAAGATATCTGTTCGATCCTCCTCGAGCAAAAGCAGCTTTCCAGCCATTTCGCTTCAGAATTTCGGTAAAATAAACTCCAATACTCAAGGCTGTTCCACCCGCACCAGCTTGAAACGAGAAGCCATCGTGAATAAGACCAGCTTCTTCGCAGAATTGTGCCGACCACTCGGCCAACAGCAATCGGTCGGGGCTACGGGTAATTTCGGTAGTTCCGCTTACAATTTTCTCTGGAATTCCAACTTTATCAACAACTACAACATGATCGACATTGTTGCCCTGAATTTGCCATGGAATACATGGAAACGGAACGAGATTGTCGGTAACCACAATCACCTTATCGGCATATTGCGAATCGGCCAAAGCAAAACCAAGCAAACCACATGCTGCAGGACCACGATCGCCAGTAGCATTTCCGAAGAAATCGGCAGTTGGAGCCGCAATTACAGCAATATCGATATGAACTTCGCCATCCTGAACAGCCTGGTAGCGGCCACCATGCGAGCGAAGCACTCCCATTCCCTGCATTTTTCCAGAAGAGGTGAAACGCCCTAGCGAACCATTCATAGACCCTTCAATATGGTGAATGGTACCATCTTCGAGATATTTCAACAGCGGCGAATGGCATTCAAAACTGGCACTTGGAAACCAAACCAGATTTTTCACACCCATTTCGGCTGCAATATCGAAAATTTGATTGGCTATAAGGTCGCCATTGCGAAAATGATGATGGGATGAAATAGTCATTCCATCGCGCAAACCAGATTTAATTAAAGCATCCTTAAGTCCAGAAAGAACTTTGTTGCCATCGGCAGGAAAATCGGCTGCACTCACAATTGGAGGAGCGGCTTTATGACCTGTTGGGCGGTATTTTCCAACGCCCATAAACGGAACTTGCGCTACACCATTTACAACAGTTGGTACCAAACGACCCAGCGAATTGCGAACTAATTTATCGTACTTCATTGTTCACCTCCTCTTTCCAATTTGCGTTTAATTTTCCAGTTTTAACAGCCACATCGATGGTTCGAATGGCTCGTTTCACAACGGGTGGATCAATCATTTTGCTACCGAGCGAAACCACACCAAGTCCACGAGCGGTGGCATCGTCGAATGCCAGAACAATCTTTTTTGCTTTATCTACTTCGGCTTCTTCGGGACCATAAAACTCATGAATAATTCGAATTTGTCGAGGGTGAATGCAGCCCATTCCACTGAAACCAAGCGATTTGGAAACTTTAATAGCGCTGATTAAACCTTCGGTGTCGTCAATATCGCTGTAAACCGAATCGATTGCAGCAATTCCAGCCGCTTTGCAAGCCATTGATAGTAAGTTTCGAGCAACAAACGACTCTTCACCTTCGCGGGTGCGTTGAATGCCCATATCGGCAGTGAAATCTTCGAGACCAATTGCCAAAGCAACTACATTTTCGGCCGCCGAAGCAATTTCGTATGCGCGCATTACACCCAATGCACTTTCAATAATGGGCATGAGCCATATTTTGTGCGATTTATCGTCGAGCAATTCCTGAATGCGATTGTTTACCTGATGTAGCTGGTCGGCACTTTCGCATTTGGGAACCAGAATGAGATGCACACCATGATTTACTATGAAAGGCAAGTCGTCGAGTCCGCGTGGAATCTGATTGATTCGGACCATTCGCTCGCAACCATAGAAATCGACGTTGCGCAATGCATTACGAACCAGAAAACATGCTTCGTATTTTTTATCGTGAGCTACTGCATCTTCGAGATCGAGAATTATCCCATCTGGATGATGAATACCGGCATTGATAAACAGCTGAGGCGAATTGCCTGGCAAATAAAGCCTCGAAAACCGGTAACGCTCTTTTTCGGTTGAGTAGTTGTTTTGTGGTAAAAAAGGTATCAAAAATTCTTTTTCGGAACCTATCGCTTTGCGAATTGCAGCTTCGAGGCGAGCTGCAAGCGTAAGAGACAAGGCTCCAGAGTCTTCAATTAGAAGACTGCAATGCTCGATACCATAAAAGCCAACAACCTCGTTGGTCAGCTTAAGAATTTGCTCGCCATACATTGCTTTTACTTTGCTTTTGAGTTCAATTTGAACCCCACCAGTTGAGGTTAATTCAAACGAAACGCGGCAATCGGAGCGGACTTTGGGTCCGGTATTTCCACACGAAATAACATTTTGTGAATCCATAAAAGTTGCTTCTAATTCGGTGTCAAACTTACGAATTTTCTTCGTTTAAAGCAGCACAAAACAATTGATATTAAACAAAAAAAGAGGCTGTCGTTGAACAGACAGCCTCGGGTTTTACGAACAAAGCACCAGGAAGATAATATATGTATATAGGGTTACGGGATTCGGTTGTGATTAATTATGTAGTAAAGATACATTCAGCCGACCCGTTGTTCATGGTAACATCAGTTTTGGGCGGTGTTCAATCAGTATTCGGCGATTTTTTTGGTTTGTGGCATATTTTTTAAGTATTTTTGGCTTAAATTTCCAATTATGAAAGCAATATTCGTTCAGCTATTTCTTGTTGTTCTGATTTCGTGGGTTGCAATTCCACGTCAGGCATATTCTCAAAAAGACATTTCCCTTGCCGATATATGGGTAAATTATGTTTTTTATCCAAAATCGATAACCGACATTCAGAATTATCCCGACGGAAAATCTTACACCATTCTCGACAAGAATTCCATTGTAATGTATTCCTTCAAAGATGGCAAAGAAACAAAAACACTTGCCTCTGGTTCTGAAATGAAATGGGAAGGCTCATCAATAAGCATCGAAGAGTATTCGTTCAACAGCGATGCTTCATTGTTGATAGTTGGAACCGACATTGAAAGCATTTACCGACATAGTGTTAAAGGGAATTATTTTGTTTACAACATGAGCACCAAAGCATTGGTGAAAATTCCTGGCGACGGCAATTTAAGATTGCCCGATTTTAGCCCCGATGGTAAAAAAGTAGCTTATGTACGCGACAACAATTTATATGTAATGGACATCGCGTCGGCAAAAGAAACTGCTGTAACAACCGATGGTGAATGGAATAAAATCATTTATGGAACAACCGACTGGGTTTACGAAGAAGAATTTGGCTTCACAAAAGGCTTTTCGTGGTCGCCCGACGGAAAATATATTGCCTATTATCGCATGGACGAATCGGGTGTAAAGGAATTCACCCTCACTTTTCACGGAGAATTGTATCCCGAAGAATACAAATATAAATATCCAAAAGCTGGCGAAGACAATTCGTTGGTCGATATTTACATGTACGATGTTGCTGGTGCCAAATCGATAAAAATGGACGTTGGATCGGTAACCGACCAATATATTCCTCGAATCGAATGGACTTATCAACCAGGGAAACTATCAATTTTGCGATTGAACAGATTGCAAAATCATCTCGACATTTTGCTAGCCGATGCATCGACAGGAAAATTGACAGTTATGTATTCCGAAGACAACAAATACTATGTTGACATTACCGACAACACTACATTTTTAAAAGATGGAAGCGGTTTTATTTTCAGCTCCGAAAAAGCTGGCTACAACCAGATTTACTATTTCGACATGACCGGAAAACTAATCAAGCAGCTCACCACAGGCAATTTCGATATTTCATCAGTGCTTGGAGTGGACGAAAAAAACCGCGTAGTGTATTATACGTCTTTCGAAGATGGGCCCATGAATATTATGCTTTATTCTGTCAATTTGGATGGAAGCAAAAAGCAAAAAATCACCAACGAAATTGGCACCCACGACATTAGTTTTAGTGCCGACTTTTCGTACTACATCGACAATTTCAGCGATGCCAACACCGCTCCTAAATACACCATTTGCAACAATACTGGCAAAGCGGTTGTTGTTCTCGAAAACAATGCAGAGTTGAACGGAAAAATGACCGAATACAATTTTGCCAAAAAGGAATTCTTCTCTTTCAAAACAACCGAAGATGTTGAACTGAATGGCTGGATGATTAAGCCACCTAAAATGGAAGCTGGGAAAAAATATCCCGTGCTGATGTATATGTACGGAGGACCTGGTGTAAATACAGTTGAAAACAGTTTTGGCTATTTCGATTTTGCATGGTTCGAAATGCTTGCGCAAAATGGCTATGTTGTTGTTTCGGTCGATAACCGAGGCACTGGAGGCCGTGGCGAAGAGTTCAAAAAATGCACCTATCTCCAACTTGGCAAATACGAAGTTCAAGACCAAATTGAAACTGCGAAGTATTTGGGCTCGCTCGACTTTGTCGATAAAAGCCGCATTGGTGCTTTTGGTTGGAGTTTTGGTGGCTATCTGAGTACGTTATGTATGACCAAAGGAGCCGATTACTTCAAGGCGGGCATTGCCGTTGCTCCCGTAACCAATTGGCGCTACTACGACAATATTTACACCGAGCGTTTTATGCGCACACCGCAAGAAAATGAAGATGGATACGATAAAAATTCCCCTATCAACTTCGTCAAAAAACTAAAAGGAAAGTATTTTCTTGTTCACGGAACCACCGACGACAACGTGCATGTACAAAACAGCATGGATTTGATTTCGGCTTTGGTAAATGCCAACAAAGATTTTGAAATGTTTATGTATCCCAACAAAAATCATGGTATTTATGGTGGATATACGCGCTATCATTTGTACAATAAAATGACGAATTTCCTCTTGGAGAACCTGTAATTACATGTACCATTCAGAAGTGCGGAGCCATAGTGGTTTCGCACTTTTTTTATTTTCATCCGTAAGGACGAAGGGAATTATGAATAATAATTGGTGCATCAAAAGTATAGACACAAAAAAGCTCCCTCGAAAATTATCGAAGGAGCTTTGAGTTGAATTTAGACTATAGCTATTTGCTCACAATATACATTCCAAGGTCTTTTTCGGTTACATTGTTGATGTAATGTGCTGCGGCAATGTTTTGCGCACGACCATGACGAACAAGAATATCGGCCGATTTGGTGAAACCAGCTTCGCGATTGGCATCGTAGGTAAGCAAGTAGCCCATGATGATATGACCAGCCATTTCGACCAACCGACGTGCATGAAAATCGAGCAATTCGGCACTGTTGATTTCTTTAACCTTTTCGGCAGTCTTCACATACTGATCGGTCATTTTCACCAGCGTATCCATGAGGTATTGCAATTCGGGTTTCACCTTCATTTGCGCTTTTTCTTCCATCCACTGCTGATATGTTCCGTTGATGACACCACGAATTGAAGCAACAACCTGCAATTGCGAAGTTCCTTCGTAAATATTGGTAATGCGTGCATCGCGGTAGAGACGTTCAACTGGATAATCTTTCATATATCCCGAGCCGCCATGAACCTGCAGCGAATCGTAGGAAACCTGATTGGAGTATTCGGTTGTAAATAGTTTTGTAATCGGGGTAAATACGTCGGAAAGCTTCTGATAATGCTTCTGGTCGTTACGCTCATCGGCTTCGAGTTTGCGATGCATGCCAAGATGATTAAATCCCTTGTAAAGATCGACGTAGCGGCTTGTTTCATACAAAAGTGTGCGTGCAGCATCGGTTTTGGCGCGCATGAGCGAAAGCATTTCGTAAACCTGTGCAAATTGAGCAATTGGTTTTCCGAATTGTTCGCGTTCCTGTGCATAAACGTCGGCTTCGCGACAAGCTGCTTCGCAAATACCTACTGCTTGTGCCGAAACACCAATACGTGCGGCGTTCATGAGCGACATCACATATTTGATGAGACCCATACGGCGTTCGCCAACCAATTTGGCGGGAGCATTGCGGAATACCAATTCGCAAGTAGGCGAGCCTTTGATTCCGAGCTTATTTTCGATACGGCGCACTGTCATTGCATCGGCCTTGCGGTCGTAAACAAAGAGCGACAAACCGCGAGCATCGGTAGTTCCTTCTTCGGAGCGAGCCAACACGAGCGAAATATCGGCATCGCCATTGGTAATAAAACGCTTCACGCCATTGAGATACCAAGTATTGTCTTTTTCGCTAAAAGTTGCTTTAAGTTGTACGGCTTGCAAATCGCTTCCTGCATCTGGTTCGGTGAGATCCATGGCGGCAGTGGCTCCAACATTGAAAAGAGGCAAAATTTCTTGCTTAATTTCTTCGGAAGCAAACTCGTTGAGCGTTTCGGCGCAATCTTGTAGTCCCCAAATATTCGAGAAGCTGGCATCGGCACGCGAAACAATCTCATTGCTCATTACCAAAGGTAAAATCGACATTCCAAGACCATTGTATTTGCGAGGCAAAGCCATACCAGCCAAATTTGCATCTACCAAAGCCTGATGGTTTTCGGCGGTTCCGCGAGCAAAAATAACACGATTGTTGTCGATATGTGGACCTTCGTGATCGACACTTTCGGCATTGGGCGCAATAATTTCGCCTGCAATTTCGCCAACTATTTCAAGAACCTTATCGAAGTTGTCCATTGCATCTTCGAAATCTTGAGGAGCATAATCGTACAAATCTTTTTCGGCGAAATTGTCTTCGCGAACATTGACTATTTTCTCCATCAAAGGATGAAACAAATGATAGCGCAGGTTTTTATTGTCGTTATAGAAATTTTCCATACTGGCTTTTATTTGGAGTTCGACCTGTAATATTTAATCATTTTGGGAATAACGTCCTGCACTTCACCATTGATAACATAATCGGCTATATTGTTGATTGGTGCATTCGGGTCGTTGTTGATACTGATGATGGTTGCCGATTCGGCCATACCTGCACGATGCTGAACCGCTCCTGAGATACCGCAAGCAATATAAAGCTTTGGGCGAACAGTAACGCCGGTTTGACCAATCTGACGTTCGTGTTCAACATATCCTGCATCTACTGCAGCACGCGATGCTCCCACTTCGCCGCCAAGTGCGTCGGCTAATTCGAAAAGAAGCTTGAAATTTTCGCGACTTCCAACACCGTAGCCACCGGCAACAATGATATTGGAATTTTTAATATTGATTTTTTGAGCTTCGATATGACGTTCAATAATTTCAACTGCAAAATGAGCTGGGTTGAGAAACTGCTCGGCATCAACTTTTTTCACTTCGATGTTGTAGTTGTTCGAAACCATTTCTTTTTTCATCACACCTTCGCGAACAGTTGCCATTTGTGGACGTGTATCGGGGTTGATGATGGTAGCAATAATATTGCCTCCAAAAGCTGGGCGAATCTGATAGAGCAGATTGGTGTATTCTTTACCAGTTTTTGCTTCGGTGTGGTTGCCAATTTCGAGCGATGTGCAATCGGCAGTAAGTCCGCAGCGCAATTCGGAAGCTACACGTGGAGCCAAATCGCGTCCAACAGATGTAGCACCAAACAAAGCTATTTCGGGTTGTTCCTTGCGGAAAATACCACAAACAATGGCTGCATGAGGCATTGTGGTGTAGGGGCTGAATCGTTTATCTTGAGCTAAATGCAATACATCAACACCAAGAGGCGACAATTGCGAAGCAATTTCTTCGCTCATATTTCCTATAAGCACCGCTTCGAGTTTAACACCCAAATCGTTGGCCAGTTTACGTCCCTTCGAACACAACTCGATGCTGACTTCAGCTACCGAATTCTCTTCGGTCAATTCGCAATATACAAATACGTTGTTCACAGTCAGTTCTTTTTAGTTTAACCAATAATATGTGTGTCGATGAGATTTTTCATCAGGTGGTTGAGTTCTTCGTCGTTGCCTTCCATTACCAACGATTCTTTGGCTGTAAAAACGACATTTTCGATTTTCTTCACCTTAGTTGGCGAACCGCCGAGTCCGAGATATTCGGTATTTGCTTCAATATCTTCGACACTCCATTCTTGAATGCGCAGATAAGGACGGTTTTCGAACAAATCGCCATAATCCATCGATTCTTCTTGAAGTTCGGTGAGTGTGCGTGCTTTTTTGAATTTGAGCAATCGCTTTGCATTGCGGGCGCGGCAAGGAGCAGCAGATCCATGAACAGTTATCACCGAAGGATATGGCATTTTAACCACTTCGATTCCACGTTCGAGACGACGCTTAATAGTAATAGCATTGGTATCGACGGCTTCGATGCTTTCGGCATAAGTAACCTGCGGAAAATTGAGCTTCTCGGCAACTTGAGGTCCTACTTGAGCTGTATCGCCATCGATAGCCTGACGGCCAGCAATAACGAGGTTTACAGGAAACAACTTGCGAACTGCCATGCTGATTGCATAACTGGTGGCAAGAGTGTCGCTTCCGGCAAATCGGCGGTCGGTAATCAAGATGCCACTATCGGCACCACGATACATCGATTCGCGAATAATGTCGGCAGCTCTGGGGGGACCCATGGTAACTATAATAACTTCTGCGCCATCAATCTGGTCTTTTACACGCAGAGCCATCTCGAGCGCATTTAGATCTTCGGGATTGAAAATGGCAGGTAAGGCAGCCCTGTTCACAGTTCCGTCGGCTTTCATGGCATCTTTTCCAACGTTGCGGGTATCGGGCACCTGCTTTGCTAATACAACAATACGAAAACTCATCTGATTGATTTTTGTCAATTTGAATCTGCAAAATTAATCATTTACTCAAAACAGCCAATAAAAAATAGTTAACAATGATGCAGATTGTATGCTGAGGCAGATTTCAAGTGAGTGAGAGGCGTTTTTATAACTATTTTTCAACACAAGAACTCCTTTTATCAATGCTTTCAGATCAGCCTTCGTTTGATGCTGAAAGATTTGTTAAGATAGCAAGAGCTAGTTGGGTTTGTCGAAGAAGGGCGTTGGGTTTAGTCTGGAGACTAAACCCAGCTTTACGCCCATCTTCGACTAAACCCAACGCCCTTCTTTTCGACTAAACCCAGCTTTACGCTTGCCCCATAACAATGCATTGTAGTATTGAAAGCATTTTAGGTCAAGTTCTATAATTCACTATCAATGTATTCAGACAATTAATTATTATCTTTGTCTCCGATGAGCGAAATCAATCCAAATTTAGATGCCGAAGGGCTGGGTCTCACCCCAACGGAGCGCGAAATTGAAAAAGTGCTGCGCCCTGCCGATTTTCATGAATTTGTTGGACAAAAGCAGGTAGTTGACAACCTACTTGTTTTTGTGCATGCAGCCCGTAAGCGTGGCGAAGCACTCGACCACACATTGCTTCATGGTCCTCCAGGACTTGGGAAAACAACATTGTCGCATATTTTGGCCAACGAAATGGGTGTCAACATTAAAATTACCAGCGGACCTGTAATTGAAAAACCAGGCGATTTGGCAGGTTTGCTCACATCGCTCGAACCCAACGACGTTCTTTTCATTGACGAAATTCACCGTTTAAGCTCGGTGGTAGAGGAATATTTGTATTCGGCCATGGAAGACTACCGCATCGATATAATGATTGAATCGGGTCCCAATGCTCGAAGTGTTCAAATTAAGCTCAATCCTTTCACTTTAATTGGAGCAACCACACGCAGCGGTCTGCTTACTGCGCCATTGCGTTCGCGTTTTGGCATCAATGCTCGCCTCGATTATTACGATTCAGAAACGCTAAAAAGTATTATAGAGCGCTCGGCGGGAATTTTAAAAATTGCCATCAACGATAAGGCTTCGTCCGAAATATCAAGACGCAGCCGTGGCACACCCCGAATTGCCAACCTCTTGCTTCGGCGAGTTCGCGATTTTGCACAAATAAAGGGCGACGGACATATCGACCTTCCCATTACCGACTATGCGCTTAGCGCTCTCAATATCGACAAAAACGGTCTCGACGAAATGGATATTCGCATTTTGGAAAGTATTATCGTGAAATTTAAAGGCGGACCGGTTGGGTTGACCACCATTGCCACTTCGGTTGGCGAAGATGCTGGAACCATCGAAGAAGTATATGAACCCTACCTCATTCAGCAAGGCTATATGATGCGCACGCCACGAGGCCGCGAAGTGACCGCTTTGGCCTATTCGCATCTGGGCAAAAAACGCCCCATTACCGATGGTAGGTTGTTTGATGATTTTTAAATCAATTGATCTATGAAATTTGTATTCATAGCATTTGTTTTGTTTATTTTGAGCCTCGACCTTTTCAGCCAGAAAATCTGGATTGAAGGATACGATATTATTGACACCAAAAGAATTCTCTACAAAGGCGATTCGGTTACGGCATTATATCAACCAAAAGGACTTGTATTTGTTAACAGGAACCATTTTTCTGAGTATTTTACAGGACTTCCCGACTCATTACCTCCGCTACCTGATGGGAAATACCTGCTATTCACTTTCGATTTAGAGACATCAGAAGCAAATTTATTTCACGAATGGTACATGAAAGATGGCAAAAGAGACAGTCTCTGGATTATTTATCATAATGACGGTTCACCATTTGAAATAAGACAGTTCCGAAACGGCCTCCGGGAAGGCAGGCAGTTAAAAATGGATGATTCAGGAAAAGTGGTTGCCGATTATTTCATCAAGGATGATTTTCTGAATGGTCCAGCATTTTTCTTTGATGAAAACGAGGTTTTTTTTGCCAGAGGAACCTTCAACAATGGCGCAAAAACAGGAATATGGACATACAGCGATTCGCCTGACTCACTCACAGATTTTCATATTATTGAATTCTACGACACGTTGAAGTATTCATGTATCAGGCAAACTTTTTCTCATGACACACTGAAAGAAGTAACCTATTTCCGCAAGCACAGTCAAAAAACATTTATTGACGGGAAACGCTTGAAGCCTGAAAAAAGCAGAATGCCAAAAAAGAAACCTCAACCCAAGCCAGATGTTTTTAAGGGAGTGCGATTCTCCGATGATCTATCAGATATCGACACAACTTCGTTTGATGCTTTCAATAAAATAATTTCGTATTTGAAAAATAATCCTGAGACAAAAGTTGAACTGAGATTTCACAGCGCTTATCCAAATGAAAATTTCACCCCAAAATGGATTCTTGTAGTTGATAAATACTTAATTCGACAGGGGGTTGACCCTTCTCGGATTTTTCTATGCTATTATTCCGACAAGGTCCCAATTATATCCCTTGAGAAGATAAACAAAATTAGAAATTCCAAAAAACGTGAACGCTTAATTAGAAAGAATCAAAGAATTGAGTATTTGATAATAAAAAAGGGCTAGTACTATTGGGCTTGATTGACGTTGGGTTTTGTCTGTTGGGAGAACGTTGGGTTTAGTCTGGAGACTAAACCCAGCTTTACGACCAGACTAAACCCAGCTTTACGACCAGACTAAACCCAACGCCATCCCAAAAGTATCCCAGCAAAGTCTATTCAGCTTCTTCCATTTAAGAGCAACAAAAAAGCCCTGAATTTCAGGGCTTTTTCAAATACAATTGTATTTTAATTATTTTGTCATGGTTTCCATGATCTGAACAAGAATTGCTTCAGCTTTTTCCATCGAAGCAGTGTTGTCGTAAACGCTAACCATCATTGAAAAATACATATCATCTAAAACATAACTAGCAAACAACTGATTATAGTTTTTCTGTCCACCCATCTGATCTGATTTGCCTTTGATAGTGTAGTAATAGATCACTTCTTCTCCATTTTTCCATTCTTTGAAATCGGAGCAAGTTACGCCATCTTTTTCAACCATTTTGCGCTGCGCTTTTTCGAAATCGGCCAGCGAAGCAACAACAACATCGTCTTTATTACCAAGTTTTCTTACGTTGCCTACATTAATATTAATTTTGTCGACACCTTTGTCTTTGGCGTCTTTGATGGTGAATCCATAGTAAAACCATTTGTCGGTTGTGTCGGACGATGAATTTGCTGAACTTAATTCGAGTCCTTCAATTTTAAGATTCTTCGCCAAATCGTTGAAATACTTAAAATCTTTCACAACTGGTTTTTCTTCAACAACGGTTGAATCGGTTTTGCCTTCGTCTTTTTTGTCTTCTTTTTTGCTTCCACCGCACGAAACGAGGAATGCCATCGAAACGATAGCCGACATCAGAATGATTGTTCTTTTCATAGGTCTTTGGTTTTTTGGTTTGGTTTATTTTTTTATCGAACTCACAAAATTAGATAATTTTCGTGATGAAATTTTGTTGTTGGAAGAATTAACATTTTTTACTGTTTTATCAGTTTTCCATGTGCTGCAAAACTATTGCTACTGAGTGCAATTTGATAAATACCAGCTGGCAACCACGAAACATCGATTCGCTGCTCGGTTGCAGTTTCAGTAAGCACCAGCCTACCCATTGCGTCGAAGATCTGAAGCTGCAAAGGGAACAAATTGGGAGAAACATTTAGTTCGAAAAAGTTCTGAGCTGGATTTGGAAAAACACTGATTGCTGTAGGTTTTTGCTCGTCGATTGCTAAATATCGGGCGCTATCGAGATAGGTAATTGTAAC
>DYON01000003.1:0-8156 GCA_020720525.1 Acetofilamentum sp. | reverse complement strand
GTTTTTGCTCGTCGATTGCTAAATATCGGGCGCTATCGAGATAGGTAATTGTAACACCCGCACCCATTCCCAAACGCTCAACAATCGATATTATTGGAATAGAAAATCCATTAGCAAACCACTTATATTCGGTCTCTACTCTGTCAGTCGGGAAGCCTATTCCCATTGCTTCGTAGTAGATTGTGTCGTGAATCTGAATAGTACTAACCACGCGCAATGCTTCAAAACTTCCAAAAGGAGTAATCACTGTTCCATAACCATCAATGTTGTTGTAGCGAATTCGGTCTTCGCCATAGTATCCGAGAGATGGAATATTGGCATTGAAGGCTGAATTGGAAGTGTCCATGTCGCCATAATTGGCTGGAAGACTCAATATGCGATCGGTTGGAGTCCATTGAATAGGAATTGGTGCTGAATTGATTGTTGCACCCATTCCAACTTGAATAAAAGCCGAAGACGAAAGTTTAAAGAAATTATAGACATCGGTGAATGTAATGGTGGGCAACGGGCTCTCATAGTCCTGCCCAGCACAGACTGTGGCCTTGTGGTCGGGGTCGAGTGGATTGTTGAATGCCGCAATATATGCGATTGGGATATTTGTTGAAATGGTTGTTTCAAACAAAACTGTGTCTTGGCGATTTGGAGTAAGGGAAGAGAAATCCCAAGTATGAGCAGCGCCTCCGCTTAGATAATCGAGCGAGCCCATATCGGCTGCAAAGCTCACAATATATGATTGAGCAGGAACAGGCAAATCGGATTGGGTGATAGTGATTTGCGCAAAAACCGATTGTATTAGCAATAATGAAGCACAAAAAACGAAAAACTTTTTCATGAGTTTGGAATTATTTACAAATATACATATTTTTATAAACAACAATTATTTGCAACCAAATTTACTTTACTGTTTGATATGGGTTTGGTTGATAAAATGTCTGGCTGTGTCGAAGCGACATCCATCGTGCTATTTTTTGGAATAATGAAACTTGAGTAATTCGGACAAACCTCTGCTCATCCAGCCATTCGACCAGCGCATGAGAGTGAAAGGTTTGCGAAACCACGAAGTTTTCTGATAGTAAAAAAACCCTTTTTTCTTGTTCTGCATCCGTTCAACAGCCCACAGCGCAATTTTATCGGCTTCGGCAATATAGGTTTCGTCATATTTTGCGGCTCGCAGAAACGAAATAATTCCTTGTGCCGAGCCATGAACATCGAGAGGATAGGTTTTATCGTTCGCCCAGCGTGGCGCACCTTCCTTAGTAAACAACACATCGCGATAATATTTCACCCCTTCGAGATATTGCTTTTCGAACGATTTGTCGCCCGAGTATTTCATGTAGTCGAAAATAGCATCCACAATGTAGCCTGTGTGGTAGTTGTCGTGCTTGCGCGGATGGTCTTTGGCTGGATGCGTGTAGTACCAAGCTCCATAATCGGTTTGTTTATCGACAACAAAATTCACCAGCTTTCGAGCTTCGACAGCAATTTTTTTGTCTTTTTCAACGCTGTTGATTCGAGCCACAACAGCTCCAGTAAGAATGCTCACATCCATCACAATCCAATTGATTTTTTCGGATGGAACGTAGCTTAGGCACTTCATGGTATCGTCGTCGTACAAAACCTTGGGTGCTTCGAGCAAGAAATGAAGCGCTGCTTTGGCAGCTTTGTAGTATTTATCGTCGGCCGTAATATCATAGCAATTCATCAAAGCAGTGCAAACAAAATAGGTTACAACGCGATTGGGCAAATGAGCACGGGCAAAAAATCCGACATCTTGCCACGGATGCTGATAGCCCCAACACATCCCATATTCCGATTGAGCTGGATTTGCAATGAGCCAGTCGAGCAATTCGCGAGCTTGTGTCAAATCTGTTTCGTCGTTTTTGGCTTGATACCGATTCATATAAGCCATGGCAAATAAAGCAATTCCTTTTGGATTGCGCGTTTTTGGCACAAAGAAAATGGGTCTCAAATTGATGGGACTGCGCATAATCACTTGACTGTAAACCAAGCGAATGTGTTTGGAACCAAACGACAAAAACCACAGCAATTTGCTATCGAGCGCATCGTATTTGTTGTAGCCTTCGAAGTTTCGAGCTTTTGCATAAGCGAGAACCCGATCGAGCGAATGTTCTATTTTTTGAATGTATTCCATAATGTTAAATGCAGATTACAAAGGTAGTTATTATGAAATAAATGCCGTGTAGTTTTCGGGATTCACAACATTGAATTCAGATTCAGGATAGTTTTTCGAAAACACCGCAGGGAAGCGGCTTTTGCGATTGGCATTCCACTTAAATTCGTAAGCAAACAACTTTCCTTCGCGTTCTTCGATATAATCGATTTCCTGTTGATCGTGGGTACGCCAAAAGAAACAGTTGCAAAAAATTTCGCTGTAACTGATATGTTTCCAGCGTTCAACCATGATGAAATTTTCCCACAAAGCTCCGGCATCGGTTCGCACATTGAGCAAATTGAAATTATTTATCAGCGAATTGCGAATACCATTGTCGTAGAAATAAATTTTGCGGGTTTTCACCAATTCTTTTCGCAGGTTTCGGCTAAGCGATTGCAAACGAAAAACGACAAAACATTTTTCAAGGATATCGATGTATTTTTCGATGGTTTGCAAATCGAGCCCAACAGTGCGCGACAACTCGGCATACGAGACTTCGCTTCCCAATTGCAAAGCAAGAGCTTGAAGCAATTTCACAACTTTGTCGGGCTTTCGCAAACCGTCGAGCGAAAGAATGTCTTTGTACAAAGTACTATCGATAAGCTCCGACAAAATTCGGACTTCACGTCCTGGCGATGTCACAACTTCGGGAAAACTACCATAAATCAGGCGTTTTTCGAGAAATCGACTTTCGTCGAGAGCTCCATGATGCGCAGCCAATTCGGAATAAGAAAGTGGGAACATTCTGAACTCCCATTTGCGGCCAGCAAGCGACTCCTTCACTTTGTTTGCCAAGTCGAACGAAGAAGAGCCCGACGCAACAACTTTAATATTTTTCACATTATCGACTATCATTTTCAGCTTCAATCCAATATCGGATATTCGCTGAGCTTCGTCGATAAGTACAAGCTCATATCCGGCAAGCATTTCCTTGAGCGCCGATGTGCTAACATTCTCGAATCGGCTTCTAACATCAATATCATCGCCATTGAGCCACAGCGAATGTTCTTCGGTAGCAGCCAAAGTTTCAATAAGAGTCGTTTTCCCAATTTGACGAGGACCCATTATCAACACAGCTTTACCGGGCTGTAGATACTCCTTGATATTTTCGTTGAGAATTCTGGTTATCATTTTTCACGATTTTAATGTGCAAATATACAATAATTTGCAGTCGTTTTCTAATTTACTTGATTTCATTCTGTTTATTTAGTTATTTTACTTGTTTATATTCTATATATTTTGCTTATTTAGTTGTTTATATTCTTGCATTTTACCTTATTTGCTTGATTTCATTCTTCTTTTTTAGCTAATTTTCTTGATTCCTTTCATGTTATTTAGCTTATTTACTCGATTATCTTCATATTATTCACCATATTTACTCGATTTTACTCACGTATTTAAACTAATTTACTTGATTTCGTTCCTATATTTAACACTACTTATTTGATTATTTTCTTCTTATTCACCCAAATAATTCAATTTCATTCGTCTATTTCGCATTAAGAAGTAAGTTAAAATCAACCCAGTATAGGATTATACCAATGACCGCAAATTAAAATTCACCAATAATAAACCATTCATTGTTAACAAAAAACACGGCATTATTTCTGAGTGTACGTTTTAAAATGTTTAATTTGTAAAAAAACAAATCATGGCAAAAACAACTCCCAAACAGAAAAAGATTTTTGTACTCGACACCTCAGTTATACTTTACAATCACAGTGCTATTTACAGTTTCAGCGACAACGATGTAGCCTTACCCATTTCGGTTCTCGAAGAATTGGATACTTTCAAAAAAGGCAACGATTCAAAAAATTATGAAGCACGTGAATTTATTCGTATTCTCGATAAAATGTCGGACAATCAACCGATCAACGACTGGATAAAAATTGAACGCAGCAAAGGTAGATTTACCGTTATAATGGACGAAACCAGCAATCCGGATGCGACCCAAATATATCACAGCGACAAAGTTGACCATCAAATTTTGAATGTAGCCATTAAACTTTCGAACGAAAACAAGGACAAAAGGGTGGTTTTGGTTTCGAAAGACATCAATTTGCGCTTGAAAGCAAAGGCTTTGAATATTTTAGCCGAAGATTTCGAAACGGGCAAAGTAAAAAATGTTGAAGGATTATATGCTGGAAAAACATTGGTTGAAGGACTGTCTAAAGAAATAATTGATCGCATTTACAACGAAGGATTTTGCCTCCCCACCGAAATAGGCATCAAAACCCCGATTCCAAACCATTATTTCATTTTGCGCAATACACACAATTCGGTTTTAGCTTTTTTCAACCCAGTAACTGGGAACATCGAAAAACTCGAGAAAAAATCGGCATACCGCATTACACCACGAAATGCCGAACAAGTTTTTGCGCTTCATGCTATTATGACACCCGAAATTAAGCTTGTAACCCTTCAAGGAGTTGCTGGAACAGGAAAAACCTTATTGGCACTTGCTGGAGCCTTGGAGCAGAAAAAGCTTTACAAGCAGGTATATTTGGCACGTCCCATTGTTCCTTTGAGCAACAAGGACATTGGTTTTTTGCCTGGCGACATCAAAAGCAAGCTAAATCCATACATGGAGCCTCTTTTCGACAATTTGAAATTCATCAAAAACCAGTACAGCGAAAAAGAAGGTGCGCAGCTCGACGATTTGCTCGAAAAAGAAAAGCTGGTAATTACTCCCCTAGCCTATATTCGTGGTCGCAGCTTGAGCAATATTTGCTTTATTGTTGACGAAGCACAAAATTTAACTCCACACGAAGTAAAAACCATTATTACCCGTGCTGGCGAGAACACTAAAATTATCTTCACGGGCGATATTCATCAAATAGACACACCATATCTCGATTCGCAAAGCAATGGTTTGAGCTATCTGATTGATAAAATCAAGAATCACGAGATTTACGCTCACATCAAATTGGAAAAAGGCGAACGAAGCGAATTGGCCAATTTGGCGAACGATTTGTTGTAAAAACAAAAAGGGGTAACAAATTGTTACCCTTTTTAATAATTATTCAATAGTTATTTTTCGAAGTCCTTGTTTGTCGGTAGATCGAACCAATACAAAATATAGACCAGGCATTACTTTCAAATTGACAGAAACTTCGGATACAGTTTCTTTAATTTGAATGATCCTAATTTTTTCGCCCAGTTGGTTGTAAATTTCAACCGTCGAACCATCTGAAAGAGGCTGCGGTGTTTCAATTTTAAATCGTCCATCATTTGGAACAGGGTACACATTGAAATCGAGATGATTCGCTTCGTCGATTGCAGAGCAATCAATCACAAGAGCTTTAGCGAAGTTGCTATAATCGGTGCAACTGCCCGAAGTGACTTTTCGACGATACCAAGTAGTTGTTGAAATAAGACTTGGGTCGCAAGTTGCGCTTATTTGCCCAGGCAAATTGACATAACCATTAACACTATCGGTTGTACTATATTGCCATTGGTAGCTGTAAGTACCCAAAATTCCACCAGAAGCTGTAACTGTAGAGCCAATCAAAGGCACATCGCCATAATTACAGAAAACGCTATCGACCGATGCTATTGTTCCCCCATCGAGCGCAAGATAAACTTGTGCAAATAGATTGTTGCGATACGAACCAGAGTCGCCGTTGTTTCCAGTTACAACACCATTTCCACCAATGCCGCCGCTTGTATTAACGATAGGATTCATTAAAACAGTAACGCAGGGGTTGTGTAAGATTTTTACACGGCCGCCACCACCACCAGCACCGCCACGAGCATTATCGAAGCAAGAACCAGTAAGATTGCTTGGAGTGCCAGCGGTTCCACCTGCACCACCACGAACCGACAAAGTGCCAGTAATACTTAAAGATCCATTCGACTCGATAAAAATACCACCACCCGAACCACCACCACCGGCACCACCGGCACCACCAGCAGCATCGAAAACAGATTCAGAACAAACACCACAAGCATTGTACCCCGTAGTTGAGCAGTCGAAAGAATTATTATCCGATTCTCCACCTCCATTTCCGCCTATACCGCCATCTACGCCATTGCAAGAAACATTTCCGGAAATTATCATTTTGTGCTGAGCTTTTAGGACTACCATTCCTCCACCTGCACCACCTTTTCCTCCTGCAGTTCCCGACAACCAACCGCCGCCGCCACCACCGCCGCCAGCACCGCCCGATCCCCAAGTGATATCGAAACTATCGGCTGTTCCATAAGTGTTTGAGCGAGTTACACCAGCACCATAATTGCCTCCTGCGGCTCCAGTAAAACCACTGCCAAAAGCACCATATCCACCTGCGCCTCCACGGCCACCATAAGTGCCACCCGAACCTCCACCAGCTCCTCCACCTCCACCATTTTCTCCATCACGGTTTCCTGAGCAGAATAAGCCACCACAAATCTGAGTGATGTAGCCACCATCGCCAGCTGAAGCTCCAGCAAGACCTCCACCTGAACCGTATCCAGCAAAACCAGCTTGACCAGCATGACCAGGAACTCCACTTCCATTGGCATATAAACCACCAGTTCCACCACCACCACCAATATCGCCTTTTCCGTCGGCATCAATGTTGCCATAAATAATAATAGTATCTGCCTGAACTTCAAGGTATCGACAAACAGAATCAATCGTAACCGTTACACCAATTTCGACATGAAACAGCCCTACGTTGGTATGGGTTCCACCAATGGCAGTACTATACGAAATAATCCAATCAGCCCCTCCATGATCGGTGGGTCCACACTGCGATTGTGCAGTAAATGGCAACAAAAGCAAAAAAATCAATCCCCCAAGTATAAGTTTCTTCATGGTGTGTAATATTTTTAGTATGCAAATATACGAAAATATAAAGCACTTATCATAAATATTAACCATTCTATCGGTAATAATTTTCATTGCAATGATGAATGCTAAAACTCATCGTATTGATAAGTAATTCTCTCAAGCTACAATCGGTTTCATTATAATACGCAAAAATGTTGTAAGTTTGACCCGATGAAAGTGTTGAAACTCATACCCAACCTGCTTACAGGAGCCGGATTTTTGTGTGGAATGGCTGCAGCCATTGTAGCCACACAGCCTATATATTATATCGACTACACTATTTATCTTATTTTAGCAGCTGGTTTTTTCGATTTCGTTGACGGATTTGCAGCACGATTGCTGAAAGCACAATCGGAATTCGGGAAACAATTCGACTCGCTCAGCGATTTGGTTTCGTTTGGAATTGCTCCTGCAATGCTTATTTATGCCGTTTTGCGCTCGTGGAAACCCGAAATAGCCTTTCCTTCAACCGAATCAATTGTTTTGGCAATACCTGCAGCCATTTATGCTTTGTCGGCAGCAATGCGTCTTGCCATTTTTAATACCGACAGTAGGCAAACCGAAAATTTTAGAGGAATTCCGTCGCCAGCAGCGGCACTATTTGTTACAACAGCTTGCTTGTATTGGGGGAATTTTTTAGGCGACGAAAACGCCGTTTTGCAAATAAGCATCACCGCTTTGTTTGCAGCCGCTGCCATGCTCATTCCAATCCCATTTGTTTCGTTCAAACTCAAAAGCGCAGCAAGCAAGTTTATGGCAGTTTTGATGGTTCTTGCCAGCACATTGTTTTTTGTCTTATTTTCGTTCGATGGAATTGCATTGCTCGTATTGCTCTACATGGTGGCTTCACCAGCTATGTTTTTCTTCGGACGCGTATTTTCAGATAAAACATAAATTTTAATTTCAACTCACAGGAAATGGGGGGCAACCCACTTTTCTTTGATAAAAATGTTTGCTCAATTTGTTTCCCGCAAAAGTCATTTTATTACTTGAACTTAAGCTTTTTAAAATGTGTGGTAACGGTTCGGCAGTATGTTTTTGTTGCCGATTTCGGAGCACTGCCCTATCAAGTTACAACTAATTTTGACACGAGCTTAAACCTTCAATAACCCACTTGACTGCCAAATGTTTTATATACGATGTTGTATGCCTGTGCTTTTTTGTCAATGC
>DYON01000441.1 GCA_020720525.1 Acetofilamentum sp. | reverse complement strand
AGAAGCCACTCCCGAAATTAAAACTCAATGGGAATACATTTTTAAAGAACAAGCTTATGAAAAAAACACCAAAGTGGTAAATGCTTTGGTTACAACCAAATGGGACCAAAGTCCGTATGTGAATGATATGTGCCCTTACGACCAAGAGGCTGGTGCATACAACGGTTATCACTGTGTTAGCGGTTGTCCGGCAACGGCAATGGCTCAAATTATGAAATATTGGAACTATCCGCAACAAGGCTCTGGTTTTCACCAATATTCGCACGGTACTTACGGCAATTTGGCTGCCAATTTCGGTGCCACTACTTACAATTGGGCTGCTATGCCCAATGAAGTCAATTCAACCAATGCCGCAGTGGCTTTACTGATGTATCATTGCGGTGTGGCTGTAGAAATGGACTATGGACCTACTTCGAGCGGTTCGTATGTAATCATTGATTATTCGCCTTCGCCGGAGCAATGCTCTGAGTATGCTTACAAAACTTATTTTGGATACAATCCAACGACTTTGAAAGGCGTTATGCGCGAAAATTATTCCGACTCGCAATGGAAAACCTTACTTAAAACCGACCTCGACAATGGGCGACCTATTCAATACGCCGGTTTCGGACAGGGCGGACACACTTTTGTGTGCGATGGCTACGATGCAAGCGATAGATTTCACATGAATTGGGGCTGGGGCGGCATGTACGATGGCTATTTTTTAATCGATGCGCTCAATCCGGGTTCTGGTGGAACTGGCTCTGGTGCTGGTTCTTACAATGCCGGACAACAAGCCGTTTTGGGCATTCAGCCGCCAAGCGGTGAGCCAAGTGGAAACATGGAATTGTATGCTTCCGTAAGCATCTCGCCCAATCCAATTACTTTTTCAGAAGGTTTTACGGTTACTACCAACATTTCAAACGGTTCAACTGCCTTTTCGGGCGATTTGGCTGCTGCTCTTTTCGATTCGGACAACTCATTTATCAGTTTTATTCAAATTTACCAAAATGTTAGTATGCCCGTAAATTCGCATTTTACCAATCTTGTACCTTTTACTACAACCGGAATCTTAGCTGCATTGCCCGGAACGTACAAAGTGGGTATTTTTTCGCGACCCACCGGAGGCAATTGGCAAATGATAGACAACGGTGCTTATCAAAATTTAGTTCCTCTAACTGTAGAATATGAAAACGCTATTTCTATTTACAAAAACATCACCGTTAGCACAGGAGATATAACTCAAAACCAGCCTTTTAGTATTACAACCGCTTTTGCCAACGAGAGTGGAATCACTTTTATAGGCGAAGTTTCGATGAGCTTGTTCAATATGGAAACCGGCGATTTTATTATGGACATAGACGTTATAACCGAAACAGGCTTAAATACGGGATATTACCGCGATTTAACCTTTGTTTCGGACAATGGCATCAACATAGCACCCGGCACGTATCTTTTAGCGGGTTTTCACATGAAAAACGGAGGAAGTTGGGAGCTTTCCGGCTCACAATACAAAACCAATCCGATAAAAGTCATTGTAAAAGAAGCCGCCCTTCAAGCCGATGCCTTTGAAAACAACGACACTCAAGAAGATGCTTATTCAGTTGCGCTTAATTTTTCTAACAGCCAAGCTTCTTTTTTAAG
>DYON01000104.1 GCA_020720525.1 Acetofilamentum sp. | reverse complement strand
GATGAAATGTCGTAACGTGAACTTTGTTTTGAGACAGCCTCATTTCAGAATCTAAGAGGCTGGCAACAAAAAATATCTTACAAAGTTCCAATATCCGCTTTCCATATCCTGATCGCCATCAGGATGACGAAAAGCGGGTTTAGAGTATATTTTTACCACTTGATACTTCCGATGACTCGGAAGGTGAGTGAGCTGAAGAATTTTTTCGACCGTTGCGTCCCTACGGGACGTATTTTTTATCTTTTTTGTTTACCAATATGTCGTCCCGATGGGACGAAGAAGAGGATTTGTTTGCGTCTATATTAGGATTGTATGGGATGGTAAAGTCTTAAGAAAATTAATCATCAAATGCGTTTTCAACTTCATCAGGATGACTTTTGATTTTTTGTCATTTTTCATTTTGGTTGCAAAACGCGTTTTGTTGGTGGTCTCAGCATGACACCACTTTTTTTCTTTTGCGAAAGGCATATCATTGGTTCTCCCTAAAATAATTCGTTCTATCTTTGAAAAATAAAGCTCGTTCTGATGAGCAAACTCCAGCACACATAACCAAGCAATGCCAAACGACAAGAAAGAATTTCCAAAAGAAAAATCGGGATTGCATCCAAGAAACAAGCATCGCGAACGATACAATTTCGAAATGCTTATTGGCAGTTATCCCGAACTGGCGCCGTTTGTTCATTTAAACAAATACAACAACGAATCGATCGATTTTGCAAATGCTCGGGCAGTGCTTTCGCTCAACAAAGCATTGCTGAAACATCACTACGGAATTGAAAGCTGGAGTATTCCTACAGGCTATTTATGTCCGCCAATACCTGGCCGAGCCGATTATATTCATCGTATTGCCGAATTGTTGGGCAACTCTAGCGGAGATAAAATTCCAGTTGGCAATCAGATCAAATGCCTCGATATTGGAGTTGGAGCCAATTGCATCTATCCGATAATTGGTCATATAGAATATGAGTGGTCGTTTGTGGGCTCCGATATTGAACCAGAAGCCATACAATCGGCTTCTAAAATAATTGAAGCCAATTCCAGTCTGAAAAATAATGTAGAAATTCGTATCCAAGCAAACTCGAACGATATTTTTCGCGGAATTATTCGGCCCAACGAGCTATTCGATTTAACTATTTGCAATCCTCCATTTCATGCTTCGTCCGACGAAGCCCAGAAAGGCAATCTGCGGAAGTTGAGCAATTTAAACGACAAACGAATGGCTCGAACATCGCTAAACTTCGGCGGGCTAAACAACGAATTGTGGTGCAAAGGAGGCGAAGAAGCTTTTGTGCATAACACCATATTGCAAAGCAAACAATTCGCTGCTTCGTGTTTTTGGTTTTCCACGCTCATTTCGAAACAATCGAATTTGAGAAGTGTTTATAGCACTCTCAAAAAATCGGAAGCAATAGAGGTGAAAACCATTCCAATGAGTCATGGCAACAAAATCAGCCGCATTGTTGCTTGGACATTTTTGAGCCAAGAACAGCAACAAAATTGGATACAGGCAAGGTGGAGATAGATTCGACCGCTATTTCAAAAACTGCTTCACTGTAGCATCGATATCGGCTGCAACATTTTCGAGTGAAATTTTGTTGAATTTTTCGCCAGTGATACTTTCGTAAAGCTCAATATATCTGTCGGTTACACTTTGAACAAATGCATCGCTCATTTCTGGAACTTGCTGGCCATCTTTTCCCTGAAAACCATTTTCCATCAGCCATTCGCGAACAAATTCTTTCGAAAGTTGCTTCTGAGCTAGTCCTGTAGCTTGACGCTGCTCGTAACCTTCGAGATAGAAATAGCGCGACGAATCGGGAGTATGAATTTCGTCGATCAAAACAATTTCGTTTCCGATTTTGCCAAATTCGTATTTGGTATCAACCAAAATCAAATCTTTTTGCGCCGCTATTTCGGTTCCTCGGGCAAACAATCTGAGTGTATAATCTTCGAGTTGAGCATAATCGGCTTCGCTTACAAGACCCTGATTAACAATCTCTTCGCGCGAAATATCTTCGTCGTGACCAACCGACGCTTTGGTAGTTGGAGTAATGATGGGACGAGCAAATTTCTGATTTTCAATCATTCCATCGGGCATAGCTTCGCCGCAAATGGAACGTTTGCCTGCTTTGTACTCGCGCCAAGCGTGTCCGGTGAGGTAACCACGCACAACCATTTCTACTTTGAATGGTTCGGCATAGCGTCCAACCATCACACTTGGATGTGGCACACCCAGTTTCCAGTTTGGAACAATATCGGCTGTAGCATCGAGAAACTTTTCGGCAATCAGATTGAGAACCTGACCTTTGTATTGAATTCCGCGTGGCAAAACCACATCGAAAGCCGAAATACGATCGCTTACAATCATAATTAAGATATCGTTTACACGATACACATCGCGAACTTTGCCGCGGTAAACGTCCTGTTCGGGACTAAAATGAAAATTGGTTGAAACAAGGTCTTTCATACAATTATTGTTGGTTTAATATATAGGGTTCAATTTTGTGAAATTCCAATTCGTACAACGAATCGTTGTGGGTGGTACTCATCCACAAATCGTACATCGATAAGCGGCTCACATCCCATGTGTGTTCGGTGTTGAAGGCCGGAACCAATTCGAAAAGTGGTGCGGTAATGTTGGTGTACATGGAATAATCGGGAAGCCCAAATATGAGCGTTTTGTTTTTATCGCCCAACACGAGAGCCGATGTACTCAAATGCGACGAACTTTTGCTCTCTTCTACAAGATAGATGTAGAGTTGTTCTTTGGTTCCCGAAATCACAAAACGCAAATAAACCGAATCGGCCATGTAAGCCGAATGGTAGTCGATACTTTCAATTTTGAGCGATTGAATTTCCCAAAGACCCGACAAACGTTTTTCGGCACTCCTAAAACTAAGGGCAGGACCATCGTCGTATTTGCTGCAAGCAAATGCAACAAAAGAAACGGCAACAAGAAGTAGAAATCTATTTATTTTCTTCATTTTCGTAAGCATTAATGACTTTACTAACAATTGGGTGCCTAATTACATCGCTTTTATCGAGTTGAACAACGGCTATTTCAGAAATATCTTTCACCAGATTGACTGCATTCATGAGCCCGCTGGTTTGATTTTTAGGCAAATCGATTTGAGTTACATCGCCAGTAATCACAAATTTGCTTCCATTTCCCATACGGGTCAGAAACATTTTCATTTGCATGCGTGTCGAATTTTGAGCTTCGTCGAGAATAACAAAAGCATTTTCGAGTGTTCGACCGCGCATAAATGCAAGAGGAGCAATTTCGAGCGTACCATCTTCGAAATAGCCAAGCAGTTTTTGCTGCGGAAGCATATCGCGAAGCGCATCGTACAATGGCTGCAAATATGGATCGAGTTTATCGCGTAAGTCGCCGGGCAAAAAGCCCAAATTTTCGCCTGCTTCAACAGCTGGCCGAGTAAGAACAATGCGACGAACTTTCTTTTCTTTCAAATATTTCACTGCCAATGCCACAGCTGTATAGGTTTTTCCGGTACCAGCTGGTCCAATGCAAAACATCATATCGGACTGTTCAATCAATTCGGTCATTTTTTGCTGATTGCGCGTGCGAGCTTTTATTTGCTGACCATTGCGGCCATACACAATCACATCCGAAGGCATTCGGGCAATATTTTCGCTTGGAGGTATTTCGTCGTTTACAATTTGAGTAATATCTCTTTCGCGGAGTTCGCCGAAAATATCGAAATGTTGCAACAAACCTTCGAAGCTGGTGGCGAACTTACTTATATCGGACTGAGAACCCATCACTTTGAGCATATCGCCACGTGCAATTATTTTCAGCTTCGGAAAAAGCCTGCGGATAAAATTTAGGTTGGAATCTTCGGGACCGAAAAAGCCCAGATGGTCAACCAGTTGCAAATCGAAAACGCGTTCATTCATTCAACTTTTCTTTGCAGATTATTTTCTATTGTCAGATTTTGTAATTTTGAACAAAAATAGTCATTTTGGCAGAAAGAATCATCACAATTACCAGCGACTTCGGATCGAAAGATTATTACAGTGCTGCCATCAGTGGCAGACTGCTTTCTGGCATTCCGGGAGCTACCATTGTGAATGTTTCGAACCAAATAACGCAATACAGTATACACGAAGCGGCTTTCAATTTGCGCAACGCATGGCAATATTTCCCCGCAGGTACCATTCATCTTGCGTTGGTGAATCGCAATCACAATTCCGAAATGCAATACGCTCTTGTTGAGTACAATGGTCACTATTTTGTTGGACCAGACAACGGCATTTTCGGTTTACTTTTCGACGAACAACCCAAGCTGATGCTTCATCTAACTGGTCCCGAAATTGTTTCACCAACATTTCGCGAACTCGATATTTGCACACATGCAGCTATCAGAATTGCAGCTGGCGGCGACATTATGAGCCTTGGCACCCAAACCAAGTCGCTCACTGAATCCACTCCATTCCGCCCAGTTACCGAAAGCAAGGTGATAAAAGGCATGGTGATTTATATCGACAATTACCACAATGCTATTACCAATATTAATAGGAAGATTTTCGCCGAAATGCACAGTGGAGGCAAATTCATTGTCCGATTTGGAAAATACTATACCGAGCGAATTGCTGAATCGTATAGCAATGTGCCTGAAGGTGAAATTATTGCCACTTTTGGGAGCTCGGGTATGCTCGAAATTGCCATGAAAGAAAGCTCTGCCCGCAATTTAATGGGAATCACGGTAAACGACATTGTTCGAATCGATTTTGAATAAAACAATTTTTTTCGAATACAACCACGAATTATTCGAATATTTCTTTTAACCCGTTCCGTACCTACGGCACGGGTTCGCGCCAACATTGGAGCTAGCGATATTTTGTCTCTACGGAACAATGCTAAGCTGGTTTTTAGCGTCTTGTCCTTACGCAGGTTGATTAAAAAAATGTCAACCACTAGCAGGATTATGAATGAAGATTGATGCAAAAACCGCATTCCACGTCCTGAAGAAACAAAACGGTCAAAATAACCACGAATTATTCGAATTAGAAACCGAAATTCCCTGATAATTACAGCGAATGCATTTGAGAATCTGCAAGCAGACTCTCAAACGGCACGAATTGATTGACTGAAGGTTGTGGAAAACTAGTTTATACACAAAGATTAAAACACAAACCGCCTTCTTCGTCCCGTATGGACGCAATATTGGTGAAAAAACAAAAAAGAGAAATACGTCCTGAAGAAACAAAACGGTCAAAATAACCACGAATTATTCGAATTAGAAACCGAAATTCCCTGATAATTACAGCGAATGCATTTGAGAATCTGCAAGCAGACTCTCAAACGGCACGAATTGATTGACTGAAGGTTGTGGAAAACTAGTTTATACACAAAGATTAAAACACAAACCGCCTTCTTCGTCCCGTATGGACGCAATATTGGTGAAAAAACAAAAAAGAGAAATACGTCCCGTAGGGACGAAACGGTTGAAAAAGAAACAATTACAACGATTTACAACTTTGAAAAAGCAATAATAAAATCTTATCACTCAACAATAAAATCATCCAATAATTCCATCCCATCCGCAATTACCTCGGGCTTTTTATTAACCAGCGATTTTTTCTTCCAACGACCTCGCAAATAGAAAATTTGTGACAGAGCAAATCCGATTCCCCAAGCAATAGGAATCCCCCACCAGATGCCATCGGTTCCATAGGTTCTACTAAGCCACCACGAGATGGGAATTCGGACAATCCATAGTGCAACAAGGGTAATCAACATAGGTGTAATGGCATCGCCAGCACCACGCAAGACCGATTGATTTACAAACAATAAAGAATAAACCAAATAGAAAAATCCAACTATCATCAAATAATGCGACCCAATTTCAATAACTTGTGGATCTTGATTAAAAACGGAGATAAGACTTGTGCGAAAAGCCACCAAAATAATAGAAACTGAAACAGCAATAACAACACTTATTTTTACCGTTTCGCGGTATCCTTTGCTGATTCGCTCTATCTTACCAGCTCCCATATTTTGACCAACAAAATTCGACAATGCCGAAGCAAGAATCATGGCTGGCATGGCAGCAAACGAATCGAGTCGCGAAGCAATGGTGAATGCCGCCATAGCATCGGTACCAAATTCGTTTACAATTCGAAATAAAGCAAGAATTCCGATAGCCACAAAACTTTGCTGCAATCCCGATGGAATACCCATTTTAAGACTTTGGCGAAATATTTCTTTGTTGAATTTCAGATGACGCAACGACAAATGAACAATTGGATGACGCTTGTTGAGATAAATAATGGCTGCAATAAATGCCACAAACTGACTAAAGACCGTTGCAATAGCAACCCATTCTACTCCAAGCCCTATTACTCCAACAAAAACAACATCGAGAATAAGATTGAGAACAGTGCTAATAATCAAAAAATACAACGGCGTTTTGGTATCGCCAAGTCCGCGCAAAATAGCATTGGTGGCATTGAAGCCAAAAAGAAAAACCAATCCTCCAGTGAAAATAGAAAAATACAACACACTGTCATTCTCGATTTCGGCAGGAACAGCCAAAAGCTGCATAAGTTCGCGGCTAAAAAGCAATCCAAATGCGGTGATAATCAACGATGCTACAAAAAGTGAAATATAAATAGTATCGATAGCCTCTTTTACTTTTTTGATGTCTTTGGCTCCAAAATACTGCGACACGAGAATAGACAATCCGATGGTGAGTCCAATGAGCAGCGAAATAAGCAGAAAAATAATCGGGAACGAAACTCCCACCGCAGCAAGAGCATTTTTACCAATAAAATTGCCAACTATCAAACTGTCAACAACGTTGTACATCTGTTGAAACAAACTTCCAATAAGCATAGGGATTGTGAACTGAATAATCAGTTTTCGTTCGTTACCAACCGTTAAATCTTTTGTTCCACGCATAAATAGTTACAAATAGTCCTCGCTGCTTTTTAGTAAAAATGGTTCAATTGCTCGTTTGTAAATTCCATGTACATACGCTATAGCCATGTACTGCTCGATTGAAAACCGAATGTCGCAATGGAAATTTCCCTCTACTCTAAACGATTGTATTCCGAACAAAACGTTGGCGGGCAACTCTTTTTCGCCGAGAAAATCGATTTCTTTTCTCATTTTTCGATATTATTGTGCTGAAAATTCAGCTTCTATTGATTGAATGATAGAAACATACACGAATTTCAACAATTTAATTGTTATCTTAAAAATTTCATGTAAGTTTGAGCGTAAAATTACACAGAAAATATGAGAAACCGACAAGCCCATCAATTGCCATTTCTACTTTTTGTTACTGGACTCGTTGCTGTTTTTTCGTCGTGCGACGATAGCTGGCGCAGAGGAAAACTCGATGGGTCGTGGAGCAGCGTCGATCCGCTATCGATTCCCATCGAAAAACGATCGCAAGAATTTCAAAAAGGAAATTTGGTTGCAAATCCTTCTTTCGAAAAAGGAAATTTATCGAACAACGATACAACAAAAAACGCATTAACAATAGAAAATTGGGAATTTGTTGGCGATACCATTGCTTGGGTAAGGGAAACCGAAAATGGCAATTATAGAACGGATGGAGATTATGTTGTGAAAATAAATCGCAGCAATGCATCCGAAAACGATTCGACAGGTTGTGGTATTTTGAGCGATTTTATACCTGTAATTCCAGGCAATTACGAATTGTGGATGAGTCTGAAACTAAGCAATATTAGCAATCCCGAATCGCGACTTGGCACCAAAATATACCGAACCGTTAATATTCGAATGCAATATTTCGATAAAAACAAAAAACCGGTAAGTCCTTTGGTTACCTATCCCTATACCCAATCGAAAATCGACGCTGGTTTTAAAGGATATGGTTTTTCGAATTTTTGGGTAATCGACACCATGTCATGGGTACGCTATTTTGCACACAGCTACAATTACCCTTTTTCGGAAGGAGATATGCCCGACGGAACAAGTTTTGTACGTATTTTTATTGGTCTCAAAGGAAATGGTACTTTGTGGGTTGACAATGTGAATATGCATTATTCGAAATGGAATTTCACCCCATTGGAACGAATGGATTCACTAATGCAAAAATCGCTTACAGCCTACGATTTGCTGCTACCAACTCCTAAACGCATCGGCAACAAGCAACCCCTTGAAATTAAACCAACCGATTTGTTTGCCATTGTTGCAGAAGCAAATGCCAAAGCCCCTATTTCGGCTGGAATTGAGCTGTTGCAAAACCAATTGATAAAACTCAACCATAAAAATACAGTTGATTTGCTAACAAAAATGCCCGAAAATGGAAACGAATACAAATTGATTTTCGAATTTCAGCAGCTCAAACTCACCGATAATTCGGCATACCATCCACAAGGTTATAGTATTCGTTACTCGGGAAAAAGCTGCAAACACATCGAAATAACAGCCAACGATGCCATCGGATTGTATTATGCTGCAAGCACACTATCACAGCTAACCGATACTGTCAATAATGCCTTTTTTGCTGCCGATATCGAAGACTGGCCCGATTTTACAGGTCGCTCGTTTTTGCTTGCCAGCTGGAACGATTCTACCGAAATGATGAACGACTACAACAGCATGCAGCAAATGAGTATGTTGCGCTTCAACAAAGCATATATTGGTTATGGGCAGACTCGAAATCGCAAAAACTGGTACAGTCCCGACCAACTCTACAAACAAGGAGTTGCTCGAATTGGAGATTGGTGCAAAACTACCGGAACTTGCCAACTTGCAGTGATGGTGAATCCATATTATCATTTCGACTACGAAATGAAAGTATCGGAAATACCCGACAGTCTTAAAAACGTTTGGATTCACGACGAAAAAGGCATGAAAACGCTCAGCGATGTATTCAAAATAAGCCTCGATGCAGGAGCAACCACCATTATGCTTATGGCCGACGAT
>DYON01000440.1 GCA_020720525.1 Acetofilamentum sp. | reverse complement strand
TGCCGTCGGCTCTTATATTTTTCCAATTTGAGTCTTTGTCCACACCTCCTCCTGGTACAATGCAATGCAGGTGCGGATGGAGGGATAAATTTTGTCCCCAAGTGTGCAAAACAGCAATCATTCCTGTCTTGCCAGCAGGCTTTTCCTTGGTTTTGCCAAAGGTTTTTAGCGTTTCCCAAGTCGCTTCAAAGAGCGTGTCGTAAACCAATTTTGGACTCTGAATCGCCAAGGAATTAATCGCTTCGGGCAAGGTAAAAACCACGTGAAAATAAGGTACCGGTAAAAGTTCCGTACTTCGGGCTTCTATCCAATCTTCTCGATTCTTACCCTGACATTTGGGACAGTGTCTATTCCTGCAAGAGTTGTAACTAATGCTGATGTTTCCACACTCATCACACCCATCGATATGACCACCCAATTCGGATGTTCTACATTTTTTGATGGCATTAAGCGTGCGCAATTGCCAGGTATTGAGTCCATAACTCTCGATTTTTGAACCTACTTTTCGCAGTACATCGCCTACTTCATTTCGACTTCGCTCATTGCAGGCTACCTGCGGCTGCACTTTGTAAAAAGCGTATCGAGCGGACTAAAGATTCGTTGGCTTTCGAGTTGGGCTATCTGCAAATAGTCTAGCGTGGTCTCGATGTTTTGATGTCCCAAAAGATCTTTCAGGGTCATTATATCCATTCCATCTTCGAGCAAATGCGTGGCGTAAGAGTGCCGAAGCGTATGCACGTGAACTTCTTTTATAATTCCTGCTGCCTTGGCGACTTGTTTGACAGCCCATTGCACGCCTCGCTGGGAATAACGAGAATCGAAATCACCTCCAGCCCTTTCGATAGGTTTTCCATTGAAAAGATAATCTTGTGGCTTTTCGGCTTCGATGTACTTTTTGAGTCCTCGAATTAAATGTACCGAAAGCGGAACATAACGGTCTTTAGAACCTTTTCCTTGTACTACTTTGAGCTGTTTCCTGTCGAAATCTAAATCCTGCAATCGTACGCTTCGGGCTTCTATACAACGCAATCCGCAACCATAAAGCAACCCAATAAGAATCCGGTGTTTGAGCAATTTAGCGTTTTGAAGCATCGACCAAACTTCTTCTTTACTCAAAACTACGGGCAGTTTCTTTTCGTGTTTTATTGACGGTAACCGTAGATATTCATATGGCAATCCTTCCGATTTTAGCAAAAAACGAAGTCCGTAAACACAGTGTTTGAAGTAGGTTTGCGAAGGGGTTTTGGACTTTTTTTGTTGGTAAAACAAGTAGTCCTGTACTTGTTCTGGATCCAATTCCGTTGGGATTTTGCCAAAATACAGCGAAATAGCCGCTACGTGGCGGGAATAGTTATTAAACGTACTTTGACTTCTGCCTAGTACAGAAATAGTGCGCTCAAAACGAGCTAATAATTCCTCAAATCCCGGAACTTCGCGCTTGGCTTGGTTGAGGATTTTGTTTTCCCTTAAATCTTCTGGATGCTTTTTTTTGTAGTCATAATTTCAAATTTTTAATTATCTTTGAAAGGTACAAAATCATTGCGAATGCTACCGAAGGTTTAGTTCAACAGCAGTTTGGCAAAAGTGGCGGTTTCGTTCTCCGCAGACACATTTGTGGTTAATCAAA
>DYON01000103.1 GCA_020720525.1 Acetofilamentum sp. | reverse complement strand
TTCGAATGTAAGTTCATTTGGTGGCTATACTGGCTTTACCTACACATGGGAACAATCCAATGATGGTGGTTTTAGCTGGGCGGCTGCTACTGGCACCTACACTGGAGCACCATCTGGGCTTGAGTTTTTACCCATTGCGCCTAGTCAGGGTCAGGTAAGACTTTTTAGACGAGTGGCAGCCAACAGCAGTTGTCCGCCTGCGTCTATTGAATCGAATATAGTTACTGTTTATGCTAACCTTGGCCCAATTGCGGTTGTTCCTTCAGGTGTTAGTGCTGCCACATGCGCTTTGTATAGCGAAAACAATTTTGTCGATTTTGTTGATGCATCACAGTATTTGGTCGTATCCGTTTCCGATAATTTGGCCAATCCGCACATGTTATCAACTCATACCGAGGTTACTATCGATCCGAGTGTGCAGTATTTTTTAGGACAAGCATTTATGCAGCGCCATGTTGCCATTACTCCCGATGCTACGTTTGGCTTAAATGGAGCCCGAGTGAGGTTGTATTATACCAATGCCGAACTCTCTGCGTTTGCATTGGTGGTTGGTGGTTGTGGACACACCGATTTGGTTGTTACCAAATATCCAGGAAGTATTACTCATCCTTCTCAAGCTCCGGCTGGTAGCGGTGTTTTACTTACTCCTTCTGCTTGGGGTATTGGCTCGGGTCCTGCTGGATCGAATTATGTAGAAATCTCTAATAATGGTTTTTCGACTTTTTTCCTCCATAAAAACACTGGCTTTGGGCTTCCCGTTGAGCTTATTTCATTCGACGCAGTTTGCACCGAAAATAAAGTGAATGTGGTTTGGGCTACGGCAAGCGAAACCAATGCGTCGCATTTTGATATTTATCGAAGCTTCGATGGGCAAAATTTCACCCATTTAACTTCAATTGTGGCTGCAGGAAACAGCAGTACGCAGCAGGATTATTCATATATTGACGATGTTTTCGAAGAAAAAGCTTACTACAAGCTCACTCAAACCGATTTCGATGGTCATATACATCAGCTTGGGATGGTTGTGAGCGAATGCTATTCGGAGGAGAAATATACCTTGTTCCCAAATCCGAGCTACGCAGAGGTGAATTTGTTGTACAGTCATCCGTCCGAAAGCAAAATAGTGGTTGTTATTACCGACAGCAGGGGTGCAATTGTTTTGAAATCGCAATTTGAAATGAATCCTTCGGGTGGAATTTGCAATATCTCGAATGGTTTGCAGCTCGAACCAAGCGATTATCAAGTGCAGATTTTTGGAATTTCTGGAAGGGAATTGTTTTCGGGAGGATTGGTTGTTATTCAAAAATGATTTAAGGACCATTCATCTGCTTGATTTTGTTTCTGATTAAACGTCTTTTCGCTATTGACAACGACCTGTTGTTAAAATGAAGATTGGTGCTTAGTGATTGATTGCTTTTTGTTGAAAGCAATCAACTGATAATTCTCAAGTTTCACAAGGTTGTTGTTGTTTTTCTTTGTGCTTGATCATACGCAATTATCTTCACGCCACTTAATGTTTTTTTAATAATTGCATAGCGTTTAATAATATAGCGGATAACATTTCTTAATGTTAGTGATTTACTTTTGAATAACGAAATTTTGTTGTATGAAGCATATCCATTTGATATTTTTTGTCTTGCTAATTATTTTTGCACATAAGTCTTTTTCGCAGACCGATACTAGTGCTAAATCGCTTAAAATCAGTGGATATATTCAGGTTGATTATCAGCATTTTTTTGTGCCAGATAGCGTTGGAGCAACAACTCCGTGGTTCGCAACCTATTCGGGCGGAAATTTTATCAACCGCTTTACAACCGACCGTTTCTCTTTACGTCGAGGCCGACTGAAATTCCAGCATCAGGGACAGTCACACGAAGGAGTTATGTCTTTTGATATAACCGAAAAAGGCATTGGTATTCGTGATTTCTATATTAAATACAACGAGCCGTTTACAAAGTATTTCTATTTCACTGCCGGTATGTTTAACCGACCTTTTGGACGCGAAATTGCTTTATCATCCTCTGAGCGCGAGACTCCTGAAAGGTCGAGAGCCGTTCAAACCATTTTACCTCACGAGCGCGACCTCGGTGTGATGATTGGTTTTAAAGCACCTGAGGAAAGCAAAATCAATTTTCTGTCGGCTCAGTTTGCCATGGTAAATGGAAATGGAACTGCGGTTGAAACCGACAACTACAAAGATATGATTGGACGTCTTGGACTCGATTTTCACAACAGTGATGAATCATTCAAGTTTGGAGCTGGAGTTTCGTTTTACAACGGTAATATCAATCATGTTTATGAGCCAGTTGACACAGTTGCTTCGGGAACAAACCGAAAGTTTTATATCTATAATTTCCAGGCTGTTGATGACCCGACCGGACGTACCACTATGGCATTTGTTTTAGATACTGCTGCCAGCTATGCTACTGGGCAAACTGGAGGAAAAGTAGAACGCAATTATATTGGGTTTGATGCCGAAATGAGCTTCGAAACGCCATTTGGGGAAGCTACTGTTCGTGGCGAATTTATGTCGGGAACCCAGCCTGCAGCTATCAACTATCGCGATGTTGAACAGGCTTATATCATTTATAATGGAATGACGACCACCAGTCCAACTGGTCCTTTTTTGGGCGTTTCGTGGCCAATTTACGATCAACCGCAGCCCTATAATCCTGTAGCAGTTAAACCAACCGAGAAAAACCACCATACTTTTGTGCGTAAATTTAGTGGTGGCTATTTTTATTGGGTGCAGAATCTATTTAAGACCCAACATCAGTTTGTAATAAAATACGATTGGTACGACCCAAATACCGAAGCCGAAGGAACCATGATAACCTACGATGCCGACAATTATCTCAACGACACTTCGTATATTAAACCTTACTTGTCGGTTGCCGATGTAAAGTTTACCACTTTGGGAATTGGGCTCAACATAGCGTTAAATACCAATACACGTATTTGCTTTTACTACGAGCATCCACAAAACGAAATTACTGCACTTAAGCCCTACGAGGGCGATATTAATCTTGGACGTACTCCTTCGCCTGGATACGACCGCGACATTAACGACGATGTTTTTACAATTCGTCTGCAATATAAATTCTGACTTGAATAAATACCTATGAAACACTTTTTTCTTTTTTTCTTGATTATATTTTCCAGCGGATATTCTCTTTTTGCTGGCACCAAGTTTTACAGAGCTTCTTATCGCGACGACCCCAGTACAACTATTGTTATTAGCTGGTGCGACAATGGTACTTCTACCAATGCAATGGTTTATTATGGAACCACCGATTTTGGAACCAATTATGCCAATTATCCCAATACGCATGGGATAGACAGAACTGCTTCGCACGAAGGTCTTACTCATCGGCACGCAAGGCTTACTAGCTTAACACCCAATACCATTTATTATTTCGTAGTTCGCGACGATCAGGGTGCAAGTGTGCGTATGACTTTTAAAACTCTTAGCGACGATCCGAATGTTCCTGTCATGTTTATTTCTGGTGGCGATACTCGCACAGGCGTAAATTTGGTCGAATTTGAAACCGATCAGTGTATCCCTCGTCGTCAGCGCGGTAATGCCTTGGTAGCTAAAATTCGTCCCGATTTTGTGGCATCTTCGGGCGATTATGTTTTTGACGGCGACAACGACGGACAATGGAGCGACTGGTTCAGCGACTGGCAACTAACCATTGCAGGAGTTGATAAGCGCGTTATTCCGATTGTTCCCGTATTTGGAAATCACGAAGATGCCGAGGATGTCGAAATCATGTTCGATGTTCCTAATGTAAATGTGTATTATGCTCTTTCGTTTGGTGGCAACCTATTCAGAATGTATAACTTAAATTCAGATTTAGGTTGCGATGCTACCCAGGTCAACTGGTTTACTTCCGATTTGCAAGCTCATACAGGAACTTCTTCTGCAACCTACTGGAAAGGGGTGCAATACCATGTTCCATTGGTTCCACATGGAGAATATAGTCCGATGACTTCGCTTATTAGTTGTTGGGCACCTTTGTGGAATACTTACGATTTGCGGTTGGCTATGGAGGGTCACACACATGTTATGAAATGGACTTATCCAATTATTACTTCATCAGGAACAGGGAGCGACAACGGGTTCATCCGCAACGACTCATTGGGCGCAGTTATTATTGGTGAAGGAACTTGGGGTGCTCCATTGCGCGATCTTTATACCAATTATAGCAGCGAAAAAGCATTTAACTGGACTCGCAATCAAGTGAAAACAAGTGGCTTCTTTACTGTATTGGTGACCAAACAAAAAATATCTATTCAAAGTGTTTTGTTCAACAATGCTTCGCAAGTAGCTTCGGTTGGGCAAGTTCAGCCAAACGACCCTCCTGGAACGCTTCCGTCGGGGCTTACTTTTTGGAATCCTTCCAATGGAAACGTGGTGGAGATACTCAGCAATCACAGTTTCAACAACGATGCAACTCTTGTTTCTTTGTCAACATCGTCGGGTATTTTAACGCCAGTTTTTAACTCCAACACCCAAACCTATCAGTGTTTGGTGCCAGCAGGAACCACAACAATTCCTACAACTACTGCCGTTCCTACCGATCCAAATGCTGTTGCGTCAATTACCGATGCCACCGATATTGCCGGAAGCCAAACCGACCGAACCACATACATCCTTGTTACCGCCGAAGATGGTGTTACAACAAAACTTTATACCGTTGAATTTGTTATCGGGCAGCCAGTTTCTACTTTGGCTACCCTCACAACAAGCATGGGTTCGTTGTTTCCTGTATTCAACACCGATAGTTTGCAATACACGGTGTTTTTGCCGTTTGGCACCACTGGTATTCCTGTTGTTTCAGCAACTACTACCGATCCTGCAGCGTCTCTTGCCATCACACAGCCATTGGCAACCGATGGATTTGCATCTGTAAAAGTAATTAGTGCCGACCTCCAAGACTCCTCGTTGTATATGGTCGATTATCAAGTTATGTCCGATACAGCTCGTGAGATTGTTTATTTTGGGCTTCCTGGCCAAAGCGGTTCGGTGATTCTCCCAACCGACACCATTCGCGTGTATATGCCAACGGGCAGCACCCTAAATGGGCTTGTGCCTTCGGTTATTCATACTGGTATTTCCTTAACTCCACTTGCAACCCTTCCTCAAGATTTCAACGATACCATCCAATATACAGTATCTTCGTCAACAGCTGCTACTCGAACCTACACCGTTGTTACGGAGATTGTCAACAGCACTTCCGATGCTACCCTAATGTATCTTTCTACCAACGCCAGCATTCTCGACCCAGTGTTCGAGCCAATGGTGACCAATTATGCTTGTGCATTCGATGTTTACGTATCGCCAGTTACCATTACAGCCATTGCATCTAATCCTGCTGCAACGGTGAAGGTGTTTTTGCCTGTCAACATCACGGGAACTCTTGCTCAACGAACTGGAAGTGTTCTGGTTATTGCTCCTGATGGAATTACTACCAAATTGTACCGTATTGTTTATGGAAGCACTTCGGAATTAACAAGCAACGAATTAGCTGCATTAATAAGCATTTATCCCAATCCATCTTACGATAATTTCAATGTTCATATTCCAGTGCTTGAACACCCAGTTAGTTATGTTTTATTCGATGGTTTAGGACATGCGGTTGCCTCGGAAAGCAATATTGAGAGTAGAGAGTTCACTGTCAACGCATCGAGTTTACCCACTGGCGCATATTATATAATGATTCGGACTACCATGCCCGACGATGTAATCACATTCAAATTGATTAAAAAATGAAAAATATTTTTCTTATTTGTATCCTTCTTATTGCCACCATGGCTTCGGCACAGCAAGATGATCGTTTTCGTGGAAGACTTTCGTACACATTCGATTCAGCTTTTGAACCGTTTTATCATGGAGTAGCAAGTGGCGACCCTCTCTCGGACAGAGTTATTATTTGGACTCGCGTTACAAGCTTTACAGTGGTTGACAGCATTGAGGTTGAATGGTATTTTGCTACCGATTCTACATTTACCAATCCAGTAGCATCTGGCGTTTATCAGGCAAAACCCGATCGTGACTTTACAGTTAAGGTAGATGTAACTGGATTGCAACCCGATACATGGTATTATTATTATTTTCATTCCATTGGTCATAATTCAGTTATTGGAAGAACTCGTACAATGCCAGTTGGCGACTGCGATAGTATTCGTTTTGCATTGATTTCGGGCAGCAACTACAATAGTGGCTATTACAATGCATATCGCGATATTGGGGTTCGAAACGACATTGATGGAGTGATTCATCTTGGTGACTATATTTACGAATACGAAAGTGGAGGATATGGCGATCATAGCGACCGAAATTTAGAACCAGTAAGCGAGATTCTTACTCTAAGCGATTACCGTATGCGCTATTCGCATTATCGTTTGGATCCCGATTTGCGTTTTGCACATCAACAGTATCCTTGGTATGTAATTTACGACGACCACGAAGTGGCCAACGACGGTTATATTCATGGAGCCGAAAATCATGATCCAGGAACAGAGGGCTCGTGGAATACACGGTTTAGCGCTGGAATTCAGGCGTTTATGGAGTGGATCCCGATTCGCGAAATCAACGACCCAGTTCATCCCGAAAATAAAATTCATCGTACTATTCCTATGGGCGATTTGGCCGAAATGATTCTAATCGACACACGTTACGAAGGACGTAGCAAACAAGATAGTTTGAGTAATGATGATGTCAATAAAACGATGTTGGGTACTGCTCAGTATAACTGGCTTACACAGGAACTTTACGATGCTCAGTTTACCGACAATACTCGTTGGAAAATTATTGGCAATCAAGTGATGTTTGTTCCAATGCTTGTTCTTGGTGCTGTTGCTAATCAAGATCAATGGGATGGCTATCAATACGAACGTCAAAGGTTAATGGATTTTATGTATGGATGGGGCATTGGAAATGTGGTTATCATCACTGGCGACATTCATACTTCGTGGGCCAACGATGTCCCAAATAATTCACGGGGAGTATATGGTGCAAATGGAGCTGGAAGTGAATGTGTTGAGTTTGTTACCCCAAGTGTTACTTCCCCTTCTACCAACGACTTTTTTGGTGGAATTGGTTCTTCGGTTTTACAAAGCATGAATCCGCACATGAAGTGGATCAACCTGAGCGATCGTGGGTATGTGGTGATGGATATCAATAAAAACAGGGTTCAGGGCGATTGGTATTTCGTAAGCACTATCGACGTGCATGCCTATAATCAATCGCTTGGTTCGGCTTGGTATGTCAACAATGGTGAGCGTTTTCTGCGGCAAGCTGTCAATCCTTCGGTGCAGCTGTATCCAAATCCTTCGTTGATGCCCGAATGGCCAGCACAGATTAATCCTCCAACATCTATTGCGGGGCAGCCTGTGGTAATTGGAGTTTATCCCAATCCGTTCAACCAGACCATTACAGTTCAGTATTACAAAGTGGGAAGCAACGATTTGCAGTTTTGTCTGAGCGACGAAAGTGGCAAAATAGTTTATTCCTATACTTCTTCCGATGAGCCCAGCGATCTCAACTATCATCGAATTGATGCTTCGGGGCTTACTGAGGGTGTATATTTCTTGCATGTAAACAGCACCGGTTGTGCAAGCGAATCGCGTAGAATGATTAAAATTAAATAGAATGAAAGCAATTATTTTTTTAGGGGCTTTGGTGGCGATTTCTTTTTCAGTACAATCGCAAACACATTTCACTGCGTCTCCTCTAAGTGGCTGTAGCCCTCTCGAAGTTAGTGTTGTTAACGGTCATCCAAGCAATGGATACACTCCTGTTATGGGACAAACTACAGGCTTTGTTTATGCGTGGGCTTTTGACAATGGACAAACCAGCACCGCCGAAAATCCAGCTCCTGTAAGCTATACTGGCAGCATCGATAGGGATATTCTCTTTTCGTGTACTATCGATACAGTTGGGTATATTTTGACCCAAATCGATGTTACTGCCGCTAATGCTACCGATCCATTGTGGGGTGCCATCGATATCTTCGTCGTTATTACCGATGCTGGTGGAACCGAAGTGCTTCACACTTCGTATGTTAACGATACCGATCCTCCAGTCTCATTTATGAGTTTGAATGTTCCTTTAACCAATCCTCCCTATTTTGTGAGGGTGTGGGATTATGATTCATCCGACGACAACGACAATTGTGTGGATGACTCGGAAGATACTCCTGGAACAGCCACTATTCTCACTCTTCCTGCAAATACATCGGCAAACTTTGGATTAACAAGTCAAACATACACCAATGTAGGACTTACTTTTACCGCCTATTTCAACAAACCTGTAACATGGATAAATGATACTGCTCATATTGACATTTTGCCTTCGCCTGCAGCTCCAACGCTGAGTGTTACCAATGGCTCTTTTTGTGCAAACGAAGTATTGCCAGTTCTCGAAGCCAATGGAAGTGGAACTGTAAACTGGTATAGCGACAGCACACTGTTGAACTTGTTGTTTACTGGCGATACCATGTCGGTTGGCACATTGGTTCCTGGTCAGTATTTCTATTATGCAACATCGTCGGATGCCACTTGCGAAAGTGTTCCAGCAGCAGTTAGTATCGAAATTTTTGAACCAGTTGAAGCCTATATTCAGATTGAAACGGTTAGTTGCCCAGGTATGGCCGATGGTTCTGCTACGGTTACTGTTACTCAAGGTGTTTCGCCATACCAATACATTTGGTTCAATGGCGACAGTACCCAAACTGTAACTGCTCTTGCGCCTGGCGAATACGATCTTACCATCATTGATGGGAACTTTTGCTTGAATGTTTTTTCAATCATTGTTGTTGAACCCGACACACTTCATGCAAAAGCCACCATTACCGAAGCTTCGTGCGACGGCAGTTCTACTGGCTCCGTTTTGCTCGAAGGTGTTGGAGGCACACCTCCTTATGAGTTTTCTTGGGAAGATTTTGTTGGAGGAGCGTTGGTTGAAAATCTCGCAAAAGGCATCTATTTGGTCGAAATTTCGGATAGTAGA
>DYON01000102.1 GCA_020720525.1 Acetofilamentum sp. | reverse complement strand
TTTTTGAGAAGGAAGGATTTACAGATGATTGGTGGAATAGTTTTAAATCATTGACGGAAAATGAAATGATTTTAGCAAAAGGAATTATTGAAAAGAATGATTTTAAGCAAATTGATAAGATTACTGAAAATGCTAAAATTGCAAGCGTTTTAAAACATTATACAATTTCACGCGATCAAATTACCGATTCAAATTCAGAGCTATCAAAATTAAAAGTAAAGTTTGATAAATTGGGAAAGTCGGAAAAATATGGCATAATTTAATTTGTCAGAATGACTGTAAAATGAAATAGCCAGCCTCAAACAAATAATGAAATAATTATCAATCCATATCATCTTCACCCAGTGATAAATATTCCCAATATTCATGATTTTATGCAATTGCTCGGCAAAACCTGTGTCGGCGGAATTTCATAGCTTTGCACAAAAATAAGAACAGATGAAGCCAATTCGCATGGTTGACCTCGCAGGTCAATACGAAAAAATAAAAGAAGAAGTCGATTCCGCTATTGCTGAAGTGATGAATACCACTGCATTTATCAACGGTCCCGCAGTGCAGCGTTTTCAGAAAAATCTCGAAGAATATCTTGGCGTTAAGCATGTGATTCCTTGTGCCAATGGAACCGACGCATTGCAGGTGGCCATGATGGCGCTCGACCTGAAACCAGGCGACGAAGTCATCACCACTTCATTCACATTCATTGCAACAGCCGAAGTGATTGCTTTGCTGCACCTCACTCCTGTGCTGGTTGATGTAGAAAAAGATACTTTCAATATTTCGATAGAAGCTATTCGCAAAGCCATTACATCGAAGACAAAAGCCATTGTTCCTGTGCATTTGTTTGGTCAGTCGGTTCCGATGGAAGAACTTATGGCTTTGGCAAAAGAATTCAACTTGTATGTGATCGAAGATGCTTGCCAAAGCATTGGTTCCGATTATATTTTTGCCGACGGAAGCACCAAAAAGACCGGAGCCATTGGTCATGTTGGCTGCACCAGCTTTTTTCCATCGAAAAATTTGGGTTGCTTTGGCGACGGCGGCGCTATTTTTACCAACGACGATGCTTTGGCCGAAAAGTTAAGAGTTGTTGTGAACCACGGAATGAAAGTGCGTTACTATCACGACGAGATTGGCGTAAACAGTCGCCTCGATAGCATTCAAGCCGCAGTGCTCGATGTGAAATTGAAAAACCTCGACAGCTATATCGATGCACGCCGCAGTGCAGCCGATTTCTACGACAGGGTTTTGGGAACCAATTCAAAACTGATTGTTCCAGCTCGTTACGAAAAATCGCGACATGTTTTTCACCAATACACGCTGGTTGCAAACGGGTTCGACCGCACCAAACTGATTGCTTTCTTGCAAGAAAAAGGTATTCCTGCTATGATTTATTATCCAGTTCCTTTGCATTTGCAGAAAGCCTATATCGACCCGCGCTACAAACAAGGCGATTTCCCCAATACAGAATGGTTGTCGGAAAATGTTTTTTCGTTGCCCATGCACACCGAACTCGACGAAGAACAGCTCCAGTATATCACAGGTAGCATTCTTGAATTTTTAAACAAGTAATTATGTCCGGATACTTTGCTCACGAAACCAGCGTAATCGACAGTGGCTGTGCCATTGGCGAAGGCACCAAAATTTGGCATTTTTCGCATATTATGCCCGATTGTGTGATTGGTGAACGATGCAATATCGGACAGAATGTTGTGGTTTCGCCAGGTGTTAAGCTTGGAAACAATGTGAAAGTGCAGAACAACGTGTCAATTTACACCGGTGTGATTTGCGAAGACGATGTGTTTTTGGGTCCCAGTATGGTTTTTACCAATATTTCGAATCCACGTAGTGCCATTATTCGTCGCGACCAATACGAAGAAACGCTGGTGAAAAAAGGTGCGTCGATTGGAGCCAACGCCACGGTTGTTTGTGGAAATAGCATTGGCGAATATGCGCTTATTGGTGCTGGAGCGGTTATTACGAAAGAAGTTTTGCCATTTGCACTGGTGGTTGGTAATCCGGCAAAGCAAATAGGCTGGGTGAGCGAATACGGGCACCGACTTCATTTCGACGAAACTGGCATTGCCATTTGTCCTGAGAGCAACGATAAATATAAGCTCGAAAACGGAAAAGTTAGTAAATTTGTTCTATGAAACAGCCAATCAATTTTGCCCTTATCGGTGCATCGGGATATATTTCGCCGCGCCACATGAAGGCCATCAAAGAAACGGGAAATCGCATCACGGCGTTGCTCGATCCTTACGATGGAATTGGAATTATCGATTCGTATTTTCCCGAAGCCGATTTTTTTAGCGAATCGGAACGTTTCGACAGGCATTTAGACAAAATGCGCCGTGCTGGCGACAGTAAAATTGAATACGTGAGCATTTGTTCGCCAAACTATTTGCACGATGCTCATATTCGTATGGCAATGCGCAATCAGGCTCATGTTATTTGCGAGAAACCACTGGTTTTGAATCCATGGAACATTGATGCATTGGCCGAAATTGAAAGCGAAACAGGAAAAAAAATCAACAATATTCTTCAGCTTCGTATCCACGATTCAATCAAGCAATTGAAAGCCGATGTAGAAGCTCAGAAAGATAAGTTTTTCGATGTCGATTTAACCTACATCACCAGCCGTGGCAAATGGTATCATCGCTCGTGGAAAGGCGACGAAAGCAAAAGTGGCGGAATTGCCACCAACATTGGCATCCATTTTTTCGATATGCTTACTTGGATTTTTGGCGATGTAGAGCAATCGCTCGTGCATTTGCATACCGACGACAAAGCATCGGGCTTTTTTAGATTGAAAAATGCCAATGTGCGTTGGTTCCTCAGCATCGACGAAAACGATTTGCCCGCCGAAATCAAAGGTCAGAAGCGTACTTTTCGTTCCATCAAAGTGAATGGAGAAGAATTTGAATTTTCGGAAGGTTTCACCGAATTGCATACCGAAAGCTATAAGCACATTTTGGACGGAAACGGTTTTGGTCTCGAAGATGCCCGCCGTTCGATTGATATTGTTTACAATATTCGCAACAGCAGCATGACTCCACTTACAGGCGATTTTCACCCAATTCTTACAAAAATAAAATTTTAGATATGAATACTTACGACAAACTTCTGCAGCATCAGACGAAGTTATCTGTTATTGGACTTGGCTATGTGGGACTTCCCATTGCGCTCGAATTTGCTAAAACCATCGACGTTATTGGCTTCGATATAAAGCCCGATCGCGTTGAGCTCATGAAAAACAATATCGACCCCAGTTGCGAGATCGATAGTTCTGAATTTCTGAACAAGCGAATTGTTTACACTTGCAAAACGGAAGATTTGAGAGATGCCACATTTCATATTGTTGCTGTTCCTACTCCAATCGACGATCACAATCTACCCGATTTGACTCCACTCATCAAAGCCAGCGAAACTGTTGGCAAGATTTTGAAAAAAGGCGACACCGTTGTTTTTGAATCGACTGTTTACCCTGGAGCCACAGAGGAAGATTGTATTCCTGTTATGGAAAAAGTAAGTGGACTTAAATTCCCTGAAGATTTCAATGTTGGTTATTCGCCCGAGCGTATCAACCCAGGCGACAAAGTGAATACACTCACCAACACCGTGAAAATTGTTTCAGGAAATTCTCCTGAGGTGCTCGAAGAAGTTGCCAAAGTTTACGAATTGGTTATTAAAGCTGGCGTTCATCGTGCGCCCAGCATCAAAGTGGCCGAAGCTGCTAAGATTATTGAAAATACCCAACGCGACATCAATATTGCTTTGATGAATGAGTTGTCGATTATTTTTAATCGCATGGGAATCAATACTTTCGATGTACTCGAAGCCGCTGGAACCAAATGGAATTTCTTGAAGTTTTTTCCAGGACTGGTTGGTGGACATTGCATTGGTGTCGATCCATACTATTTGGTTTACAAAGCTCAGGAGTTCAGATATCATCCGCAAATTATCCGTGCTGGCCGTTTTGTAAACGACAGCATGGGTTCGTATGTTGCCAAGCAAACGGTGAAGAAAATGATTGCAGCTGGCAAAAATGTGCTCGACAGCAAAGTGCTTGTGATGGGCGTAACATTCAAAGAAAATGTAAGCGATATTCGCAATAGCAAAGTAGTTGATATAATGCACGAACTTATTTCGTACGGAGTGAAAGTTGATGCCATCGACCCACATGCCGATGCAAAAGAATTTGAACACGAATATGGCTTGCCACTTGCAGCTGAACCCGATGGAAAATACGATGCGGTTATTTTGGCTGTGATGCACGAACCCTATATGGACATCAACGAAGAAAAACTTCGCGAAATGTTGAAAGACGACAAAGGAATTGTGGTTGACGTGAAAGGAATTTTGCGCAACAGTGTTAAAAACCTCACATACTGGAGTTTGTAGATGGCAAAAGGCAAAATACTCGTTACTGGAGGATTGGGTTATATTGGTTCGCATACTGTTGTTGAACTAATTGGAGCTGGCTTTAGCGTTGTTATTGCCGATAATTTGTCGAACAGCGACGAAGGCGTACTTCGACGCATCGAAACGATTGCTGGTGTTTTGCCCGAGTTTCACCAAATTGATGTTTGCGACGTTTCGGCATTGAAAAATATGCCCAGCAATATTGATGGTGTTATTCATTTTGCGGCATACAAAAGTGTTAGCGAATCGGTCGAATTTCCTTTGAAATATTATCGCAACAATCTCGTTTCGCTGATGAATATGCTCGAATTTTGCGCCGAAAGAAATATTAAAAACTTTGTTTTTTCGTCGTCGTGCACGGTGTACGGACAAAGTGAACAATTGCCGGTGACCGAAGAATCGCCGTTTATGCCTGCGTGGTCGCCATACGGACACACGAAGCAAATTGGCGAAGCAATGATTGCCGATTTTCTGAAATCGACGCCTGGAATGCGGGTGGTTTCGCTTCGCTATTTCAATCCGGCCGGAGCACACGAAACTGGCCTAATTGGCGAATTGCCACGTGGCGTACCAAACAATTTGATGCCCTATATCACCCAAACTGCAATTGGATTGCGCGATAAACTGAAAGTGTACGGAAGTGATTATGACACTATTGATGGCACTGCTGTTCGCGACTATATTCATGTGGCCGATTTGGCTTCTGCACATGTGAAAGCAATCAATTTTTGTTGTGGAATGCCCGAAAACAAGGTCGAAGTTTTCAATCTGGGAAGTGGAAATGGGTTTTCGGTGCTCGAAGTGATTGAAAGTTTCAATTTTACAAGCGGATTGAAGATTCCATACGAAATGGTAGGTCGGCGAGCTGGCGATGTGGAAAAAATTTGGGCCGACACCACCAAAGCAGAAAAAGTGCTTGGTTTTGTGCCTCAACGCATTCTCGACGATATCACACTCACTGCTTGGAAGTGGGAACAGAATTACCGTCAAAACATTGAAAGGAAAAATTCATGAAAACGATTTTAATAACTGGTGGAGCAGGATTCATTGGCTCGCATGTGGTACGGCTATTTGTGAATAAATATCCCGAATACAACATTGTGAATCTCGACAAGCTTACCTATGCCGGCAATCTTGATAATTTGCGCGATATTGAAAATAAGCCGAATTACACATTTGTGAAAGCCGACATAGTCGATTTTCCTTCCATTTTGAGCATTTTCGAACAATACAAACCCGATGGCGTTATTCATCTTGCAGCCGAATCGCATGTTGACAGAAGCATCGACAATCCAGATGAATTTGTTTTCACCAACGTGATTGGAACGGTGAATCTGCTCAATGCAGCTCGTGCAATTTGGAAAGGCAATATGGAAGGAAAGAAATTTCACCATATTTCTACCGACGAAGTTTTTGGCTCGCTTGGCGAAACAGGTTTTTTCACAGAAGATACTGGATACGATCCACGCAGCCCCTATTCGGCAGCCAAAGCATCGAGCGATCATTTTGTGAAAGCTTATTTTCATACATTCGATTTGCCCACGGTTATAACCAATTGCTCGAACAACTATGGTGCGTATCATTTTCCAGAGAAGCTCATTCCACTCATGATCAACAATATAATTCAAAAAAAACCACTTCCAGTTTACGGAGAAGGACTGAATGTGCGCGATTGGTTGTATGTGGAAGATCATGCTTCGGCCATTGAATTGGTATTTAGCAAAGGCAAGGTTGGCGAAACCTACAATGTGGGGGGCAACAACGAATGGAAAAATATCGATTTGGTAAAGCTTCTTTGCTCAATTATGGACAGCAAGTTGGGGCGCGAATCTGGCGAAAGCGAACAACTCATTACTTACGTGAAAGACCGTGCCGGACACGATTTGCGTTATGCAATCGATTCGTCGAAAATACAAAACGAACTGGGCTGGAAGCCATCGCTCACATTCGAGGAAGGTTTAGAAAAAACGGTTGACTGGTATCTCAGCAACCAAGAATGGCTCAACAATATCACTTCGGGTGATTATTTGAATTATTATAAGGACATGTATGAAAATCGTTGATGCATTAAAAAATATTAAAGGAAAACGTTGTGTTGTCACTGGTGGAGCGGGCTTTATTGGTTCGCATATTGTTGATGCACTTTTGGCCAATAATGCTGCTCGCGTTGTGGTGATCGACAATTTGATGACTGGAAGTCTCGAAAACATCCGTCATCATTTTGGAAACGAAGCATTTGTTTTTGCCGAAGCCGATATCAACGATGCGCACACCATTGGAACTCATTTTCATCAGGCCGATGTTGTTTTTCACCAAGCTGCTTTAGGTTCGGTGCCGCGTTCGGTTGAGAATCCACCTGCAACCGATATCAACAATGTGCATGGTTTTGTGAATGTGCTGCATTTGTGCCGACTCAATCAGGTGAAAAAAGTTGTTTTTGCTTCGTCTTCGTCGGTGTATGGCGACGACGCAACCATGCCCAAGAAAGAGGATAAACTGGGCAAACCACTTTCGCCTTATGCTGTAAGTAAATGTGCCGACGAAATGTATGCGCGTGTTTTTGCCGATTTGTTCAATATTTCGGTAACTGGATTGCGCTATTTTAATGTGTTCGGACCACGCCAAAATCCGAATGGTGCCTACGCTGCAGTGATTCCGCTGTTTATTATGAATCTACTCGACAAAAAGGACGTGAAAATATTTGGCGACGGTCGGCAAAGCCGCGATTTTACCTATGTCGAAAATGTTGTACAGGCCAATATGCTGGCTGCTTTTTCCGAAAAAGAAAACGAATATCGTGTTATGAATATTGGTTGTGGTGGTTCGTATTCGGTGAACGAATTGTTCGAAACCATTCGGAAAATTACGGCAAGTAAATCGAAAGCAATTTACGAAGCACCGCGCAAAGGCGACATTATGGCTTCGTCGGCCGATGTTTCGCGTGCTGCAAAAATGATAGGATACGAGCCAGCCATCGAATTGGAAGAAGGATTGAAGAAAACGGTAACTTGGTTCAAAGCCAACCGCAATGTCTTTTCTTAATAACATATTCGGAACAAAATCAGAAACAGATTTTTCGGTTCTGCAAACCGATGTGCATTCGCATTTTTTGCCCGGACTCGACGATGGTTGCAAAACTTTCGAAGAATCGATGAGTTTGCTGAAAGGCATGCACCAAGCTGGATTTAAAAACATTGTTTGCACACCACATATTCAGGCAGTGCATTATCAAAATTCCCGCGAAATCATTATGCCAGTTTTTGAACAGCTGCAATTGTTGGTTGAGAAAGAAGTACCCAGCCTTACATTGAGTGTTGCTGCCGAATATTTGCTCGACGAAGGTTTCGAGGAGCATTTGAAAAATGGTTTGTTGACTTTCGGCAAAGAAAAATATGTGCTCACCGAGTTGTCGTATTTCACTCCCTATCCGCGATACCGAAATCTGCTGCAAGAAATTCAAATGAAGGGTTTTAAACCCATTCTTGCACATCCGGAGCGTTATGGCTATTGGGTCAAGCACAACGAACCCATCGAAGAGCTTCATGGTGCAGGTGTTTTGCTTCAGGTGAATATTCCGTCGCTCACAGGATACTATGGTAGCGAAGTGCGAAAAAGAGCCTTTGGTTTGGTTGAAAAGGGACTTATTTCGCTTGCCGGAAGCGATGTTCACAACGCAAACTATCTCCAATCGGTGATTGGTGGCTTGCAGCAAAGGAGCGTAGTGAAGATTTTGCAAAAGAATCGATTTCTGAATGGAGAGTTGTAGGCAGTTGTTATCTTTTTGTTGATATTAACAGAAAGTGGCTGTTTAAGCATTCATTCCAATAGAAATAATCGTCATCATGGTTAAAAAAAGAATTGATTTCATATTGGATTAGTTTTCAATTTGTGATTTATAAACTGGGACAGGCAATTGATCGAGCACGCTTTTTTTCAATTTTTTGATTCTTTGGATATTTGATGGAATAATGCAAAATCAACTGTTTGGTTTCGCCTGGCTGTAGGGTCAAGTTCCATGATATGATTCCGCTCAATGGTTCAAGAACACCACCTGAAATATTGATTACATCAACTGTAATGTCGCCATTCTGCGAAACAGGAACTTGATCTTGAATACTGATGGTTACAGCCGACTCTTTGTTGTTGCGAATCACAATTTCGTACATAAAAGTTTCTTTGAGCGAATTGCCAATAACTTGACTTTTCGAGTCTTCCATTTTTTCTGCCCGCTTAGATAATTGGTTCGCGATGTCACACTAAGAATGGTTGCATCGCTGCCTTCGATACTGAAGCGAATACTACTTGGATTGAGCTGCGGACTCAATCCGGTGAATAAGACAGTGCTTTTACCTTTAGTCAAATTCACATCGGCCGACGAATGCAATTCGACACCTAGCATATACACTGTTACTGAATTCACAGTCGATTTGGCAGGAATGGTTTGCGCCTGCAAGCTGAACGAACTAAGTAGTCAAATCAGCATCAAAAAAAATGTATTTTTCATAAGATACTTCGTTTTTGTGGTGATAAAGTTATAAATTTTTTCACTATCAACCGACAAAATTGAAAAATCGTCAATTTTGGTTTGTATGTAACAG
>DYON01000439.1 GCA_020720525.1 Acetofilamentum sp. | reverse complement strand
TAATTTCGAATACACCACAAAACTCCTTGCACTAAATCATGAATTTGCGAGAGTTTTTCTCTCGCAATTCTCCCCTTTCAGAGATTGGGTCACAATCGGTAGCCGGGGTCTTTAGACCCTGTTGTATACGGAGGCTAAAGCCTAATGGCACTGCCTTAAGCCGCGAAACCATTGGCAATTCTCCATTCGCTCCTTGATATTTTTAAGTTCGGATACGGTTTTGCATTTCGTTTTTTCGCACGTGGTTCAATTCTACCTGGACGATACGGTATCCGTGCTGATGCTATTTTCTCAAGTAGGGTTTTGTATAAAAACGGTAATCGTTCACTACGTGCCTCACTCATGCGTGCGCTATATGTAGCAACAAGACGTATGGTTGCGGAAAAGCTGATGATATCGATAGACGTTTTGTGTTTTTTTGCTGACTTCAGCATAAGCCAGTGCAAGAGGTTACAGGCAATGATGCGCGCAGAGAGTTCTTTACAGATACCCTCAACTGTGTGTGAACGTAAAACGTCGGCACCAAGCCATACTTTGATCTGTTCAATTAACGTTTCCACTTTCCAGCGACGCATATACAGTGCAATTATACTGCTAGCGGAATATTTCTTAGGATTCAAAAGAGAGGTCACTAACCAAAATGATTCGGTCTTTCCCTTAACCGTTTTTTTGGTTTTGATAATGCGTACGAAAATTGTTTCAGGCATTGTTGGGTCTTTTTTGCGATATTCCCAGGCAATAGGCAGTTCAACAATCAAATCAGTGCTGCTGATTGTTGTTATTATTTTCAATCGAGAAACGATAAGGCTGTTGTGCATGCGAGTGATAAATGCAAGCCCAGCGTACAGGTAATGACTATACAATGCAGCACCTGCAAATCCGCAGTCTGCAACGAGTAGATCGCCCGGCAGCAATTTTTTGAGTAATTGTAAAAACAGTTCTTTTTCAGAAGTCATATATGATCCAATGGCATGTTCTATGATAATAAACGTTTTTAATGTAGCCGCAAATACGATGCGAGCTACAGGAAACTTGCTTGCATTCTGGTTACTTCCTGGCTTGCCAAACTTTTCAGCCAGCGCTTTGGTATCAGACATGCTTATGCATGTGCCGTCAGTAACAATAACGCGATGACCATGCCACTGTTGTTCTTTAGTAAAACTGACGGTGATTTGCTGCACAATCCATGCGGCGATGGCTTGCAACACGCACAGAGGTAAACGTTTTCGCCCTTTTGCCAACTGATACGATGAACCGGTTTGTCCAGCGCAATGCCACGAACTTTGAAAACTACCTTCACGATTTATTGCAGCACCTATCATATGAAACAGAATGATGATAGGCGTGAATAATCGTTTGCGGAAAAAATAGCCGTGGTCATGAGAAAGCTGCTCGATGATTTCATTTGGTAGTAACTCTCTGACCGCATTGAGATACCCTTCTTCTAATTGTGTTCTTTTGCGCTCAAGTTGTTTTTTGATTTTTTCGATAGTATTAGCGTTAGATTTCATTTTGGCCTCCTTGCCGGGTAAAGGAATGTTACTCGCACTAATACTTTCTTTATCGGCATTGGGAGGCCATTTCTATTATTTTCTTAAGGCAGTGCCATTGGGCTTTAGCCCACGCAATTCCGCAATTCAATTCG
>DYON01000101.1 GCA_020720525.1 Acetofilamentum sp. | reverse complement strand
TTTTCCTCTTTTGAGTTATTACTATTCAATTTTCAAGCTCAATGATTAGTAAATAGCTTCCTCGTTTTCAAATAGATTACAATGATACCATTTCAAAGCAACCTAAAATGATTACCTTTGTCTTTACAATAAACCTGTTGGCATGATAAGGACAATGCGGTTCATTTTTCTGGTGGTTGCAGCTACTTTGCTTTTGGCTTCGTGTGCCAAAGATCCGTCGTGGGATGTTGATGTGCGCACACCGCTTTTCAGTACCGAATTGGGAATGAACGATCTCATTGCCGATTCGCTATTGCAGTCTAATGCCGACTCGAGCCTCACTTTTGTGTTCGATTACGATCTCTTTTCAATTACTACCGACTCGTTTGTTTCGCTCCCCGACTCGCTGTACTACGTTCACTTTGCTATTCCTTTCGGAATCACAGCACCTCCAGGAACTTTAATAATGCAAAAAACGGAAAGCAAATACTACAATCTCGACGGAGCACTTCTGACCGAGATGCGTATAAAAAGTGGAACACTCAGTATAAGTGCCTACAACTATGTTGGCGACGACGCCTATATTGAGTATTCGCTCGACAATTCAATTCTAAACGGCAGCCCAGTGACGATTTCGGGTACAATTCCCAGCTATCCAGTTACAGGTGAATATTTGGAGACCGATTTCGATGTCAGCGGAATGTTTCTCGACCTACGAGCATCGTACATGCACTGCAATTCGCTTAAATCGACTTTAAAAATATATGCCAATCCTCTTGCAACATCGCCAGTGGTAATCAACTACAACGACAGTATCGATATCTTGGTTGAATTCAAAGACATTGTAATTGACTATGCGCGTGGCTATTTTGGTCGGCACGAAATTGTAGCGTCGGGCAACGACGATTTTTCGTACATCAGCGACCTTGGCATCGATTATCTCGACATGGATAATATCGATATGAATATTACCCTCGAAAATTATTTGGGTGTTGATGCAAGTTTCACCATGAATTTACTGAGTGGAACAGGCAACACCCAAGTAGCTCTCAACAGCCCATGGATAGGAAAAACAATTAATCTATCGCGCGCAACCGAAGCTCCCCCCTACTCTGGTATTGTGACGCCATCAACAAAAACACTCGATTTCAGCACAGCCAATGTTGCCGAATTTTTCGAAAATCTACCAACGCTCGTCAACTACGATATTTCGGGCACCATGAATCCGTTGGGAAATATATCGACTGGCAACGATTTTGTGTATTATGGACAAGGACTAAAAGCACATATACATGCCGAAATTCCGCTCAATATTGCTTTTTCGGGACTACAACTTCGCGATACACTTGATTATACGCTTACCAAAACAGATGCCTGGGTAAACAGCAGCGAATTGTATTTGACTATCGGCAACGGGTTTCCACTTGCAGCAACATTCAAAATATACCTAACAGATGCTTCAGGAATTGTGATTGACAGTATTATACCCGACAACGAAATTGCATCGGGGCAAGTTGATGCCAGCGGCAAAGTAATTGCGCCATCCATCACACAGCTTAAATTGATTTTAGATGCATCGCAAACAGCACATCTTTACGATGGTGTTCAAGCCATCGTCGAAGCACGTCTCAACACAGGCGGCACCAGCGGGCAACAGGTGAAATTCTATCCCTATTACAAACTTTCGGTGCTTGCTACCGGACTATTCAATCTCTATCTCGAATGATACGTGCTGGTTTTGTTTTTTTCTTTGTGTTTGCCGTATGCTTTTCGCATGCTCAGGATAAGGTTGCACCCGAGTTCGACATCTATTCGCTCAGCTCCATCGAAAGTGCAACTCTCACCACCACGTTTTTCAATGCCTTTTACGGAGGTTCCTTTATCGATTCAACTACAAAATGGGATGCAGTGAGCCAACTCGGCAATAAAAATAAGATAGGATTTTTCACACTCAACCGCGCCGAATTCCGTTTTAACGACAACAAAAAGTTTTCGCCCTATATTTCTGCCTCGCATCAATCGATGATTGGTATTGAATTTCCGCAGAAACTGTTTCAATTGGCTTTTACTGGCAACAACAGTCTTGTTGGCGAAGAAGTACCAATGAATCCGGCGCGGCTTGAGCTTTGGCATTTTTCGACAGCAATTGTTGGAGCTGGATTTCACATTACAGAATCGATACGTGTTTTTGCTGGAGCTGGCCCAGCAATGGTTTATTCGTATGGAAATATAGATTTTGGGAACTCTTCGTTTTTCACTTCGGCATCGGCCGACAGCGTTTCGGTGCAACTTACTGGTCAATACGAACGCAGCAACAGCTATCCAATGGTAAAAGGGATTGGGTTTGCTGCCGAAGTTGGAATTGGTGGACAAACTGGCCAATTCAATTGGAAAATCCTTGCATCCAATCTCGGATATGTGTGGTTCAATCGTAAATCGATTAGCACGCAACGCGATACTTTGCTGTATTTCACGGGGATCAACATCGACGACCTTTCGCATTTCAGCGCAGCAGTTGACAACGAGCTCAACCAGTTCGAATCGGCTTTGGCTTTGGATGGCGATACCACACAATTGAATTCATCGCTTCCTTACATGATTTTTGGTCAATGCCAAACCAAGTATCACAATTTCGGATTTGAGCTTTCGGTTTTGCAAATTGGATTGCCCGCATTTTCGCCTCGAATTAGTCTCAACATTTCATGGCCCGAAAAAGCCAAGGTAAAAGCTGTTGTTCCCATGAAATATGGTGGTTACGGTGGTTTTAATATTGGCTTAGGAATTGAAGCTCGAATTGCAGGAAACTTTATCTTTTCGCTTTGTTCGCCATCGATGATGTCGTTTTCGAACCAATCGGCACCAGTTTCATATATTCTCGAATCGAAACTGACCTTTAAAATCAGCCAAAATGAAAGTATTTTTTAGTTTAACTGCATTTTTGCTTGTTTCCATTGCTTTTAGCCAAAATGCCTTCATTAGAACGTATGGAAACGAAGGTACTTTCAACGAAGGAAAAGGAATTGTTGCATTCGAAGACACAACCTATATTTTGGCAGGAAATCGCGAAACATTTGGTGGTCAGTCGTCGGCATGGTTGTTCAAAATAAATTCGACTGGAAATATTGTTTGGGAAGTTTATTTCAATTCATACATCCTTTCAACCTGCGAAAATCTTTCGCGCCACGACGACACTTCGGTTGTAATTTGCGGAACTGTGTTGCAGGGAGCCGATTACAACATGTTTGCAGCCCGTGTTAGCTCATCGGGAAACGTTCTTTGGGAGAAAACATTTGGCACACCAGTTTGGGATCAAGGATACTGTACTACAAGCGATAAATATGGAAATGTTTGGCTCACGGGCTATGCTTTTGCCAACGACACTGCCGACCAAGATATCATTATTTACAAACTCGATGGTGCTACTGGCGACTCCTTGCTTTGCAAACGCATAAATGCCGGCTACGACGACAAAGGTGTGTATATCGACACCACCAGCAACGACAATCTGCTTCTTGCATCGAACAGCTATATACAATCGAACGACTCAACAATCAGCCGAATATGGCGCTTCGATTTCAATCTCGATACCATTTGGACCTTTAATTCGTTCCCCGATTCGTCAGCAATTGTAATCAACACTTTGCAAACCGACACTTTCAAACGGATTTTATGTTATGGAACCATGCGGCACGACACTGCCACTTTGTTTAGAATGTACGGAGCATTGATTGCAGAAAATGGCTCGCCTATGGTCGATTTTTTCAGCCCAGCTTATTTTTTAAAAAATATTCGTCGCTGTATAAGCGACACATGTAATGTTTCGCATTTAACTGGCAGCACTTTTTCCTATTATTTCGGATTTGGAAACAGCGATGTTGGTCATTGGATCGATAGCGCAAGTTATGCATATTACTATTACTATGGCGGGCTACAAGAAGACGAAGGAGCCGATCTCGATTTTGCTGCAGATGGAGGCATGGTGTTTATTGGAACAACAAAAAGCCATGGACCCGGAGTTACCAATATTTTTCTCGTGAAAACTGTGGATCCTCATGATTACAACGAAAGCGACTACGCACATTATACACCTCTGTCGAAATATCAAAGAAAAGATATTGTTGTATATCCCAATCCTTCATTGGGTGAATTTCGCATCAATTTTCAAGTAGAGGAAAAAGCTGCGGTTCAACTTTTCAACCTTCAAGGCATTGAAGTTTTCAATAGCGAAGTTTACAGCAACGAACCCATTTCGCCTGACAATATTTCGGATGGATTGTATATGATACGAATTACTTTTTCCGATTCGTTTTACACATTACCCTTACTTTTGCAACACAAATAGAATTTTGATGAAACAGAAAAAAATATTCCTTTTTGCGGCACCAGTTGTGGTCATAATTGCTGTGTTGATATTGTTCAATCCATTTGGAAGCGGAAAGAATTTGATGCCTCAAAAATCTTTAGCACTGATTGACGAAACCGACTCCATTACTTTTTGGGTAACTGGCGATGCTATGATGCATTTGCCACAATACACCTCTGCCAAAAACCCCGAAACGGGTATTGCCGAATTCGATTCGTGCTACACCTATATTCGACCCATTATTAAATCGGCCGATGTACGACTTGTCAATTTTGAAACTACACTTGCTGGTGCTCCATATAGCGGCTATCCGAAATTTAGTGCACCAAAAGAATATGCCGATGCTTTGGTGAGAGCTGGATTTAATTTTTTCGTTTTCGCCAACAATCATGCATGCGACAGAGGTGGCTCTGGAATAGAAGGAAATCTCGATTTTGCCGACAGTGTAAAGATGTGGCACACAGGTGTTTTTCGCAATCAAGCCGAGCGAACTGCAAAATATCCATTTATTCTTCAAACCAAAAACTGGAAGATTGCAATTCTCAATTGCACCTATGGCACCAATGGTATTAAAGCTCCAGAACCATATATTGTGAACGATATCGATACCATTCAAATGTCCGAAGACTTCAAAAAAGCAAAAGCTCAAAATGTGGATGCCATCATAGTTTCAATTCATTGGGGCGAAGAATATCAGCCCAAACCCAATAGCAGCCAAAAAGCTATTGCCGATTTTCTTTGGCGCAACGGAGCCGATGTGATTATCGGAAGTCATCCACACGTGGTGCAGCCAATGGAATTGGTTACTCCCATTGGAAGCATGAACGAAAAATTAGTCATGTGGTCGATGGGCAATTTCATTTCAAACCAAAAAGACCATCCTACCGATGCAGGTCTTTTGGTGGGTTTTACCTTAAAAAAGACGCGTTACGGTAAACCCGAAATTTCTAATGTTAGGTATATTCCATTCTACCGATACAAAAATGATATACGCCCAGGCTATTTTCTTATGCCAGGCATCATGACCGAAAAAAATCTAGATAAATATATTCCCAACAAAGAAGATCAAGAAGATTTTGCTTCGGTGATGGCAGACACGCGCGAAAAGATGAATGCCATCGATAAATTCACCGAAGTAGAACGTTAGCCAGTGTTATTGAACCGGTATATGCACCATTTTCACCAACGTTACTTTTGAGTTCACCAATTCGCAAATTTGTTCTTTCCCTGCAAAGCGAATCAGATTGCTGCTTTCGTCGATTCAAAACAAATAAACACTTCTACCACAAAAGTCTAACAATCAAGGCTATGCCAAAAACAGCAAGTGAGATTCCAACAATTCTATTGATAAGCAATTGCACTCGTGGCTTGAGATATCTTTTGATTTTGAATCCAATGAAACTCTTCAACAAATCGGTGCTAAAAATAGTAAAAATAGTACCCGAAAAGAAAATGATAGCTGTTTCGTTAAGATGACCATATTCAGCACGTTGAGAGATATAGCCAATAATTGTGATCCAAAAAATAATAATAAATGGATTGGCAATATTGAGAAAAAAGCCTTTCACCAAATAGGTAAAATTGCTGATTTTTTTCGCAGGTGTTTTCAGCGTACTTGCGCGACGTCGAAGAATGTCGGGTTTTTTGGAATAGGCATAAATTCCATATAAAACGAGAATTATTCCACCAATAATACCACTGTAAATTTGATTTTTCCCTGTTTCGATGAAATTGGAAAGACCAAGAAACGAAATGAAAATGATGAATATATCGCTAAGCGAGATTCCAATGGCAAAAATAAATGCCGATTTGAAACCTCTATCGATAGATGTTTGAATAATGGTAAAAAAGGCAGGACCCAATGTAACTGCCAAAACAAGCCCAAGCAGCATGCCTTCAATAAAAACACCTAACATTTCCGCTACATTCATTATTTTCTTTTATCTAGGTATTCGAGCCAATCGGGCAGGTGTTTTTTCATTACTCTGGGAAATTTATGCGATGCTCCAACTTTGCCTTGTGCGGCCATCCAATCGTAAAAAACATTAAGTGGCAGTACTTCCACTTCCACTTTTCGAATCGCAGCAATGCGTTCAACTCGGTAGTCGTCGTTGAGTTGTTTTAGGTTTTCGTCAATAGCTTTTACCGCAACTTCTGCATCGATTGGGTCGTCGGAGCCAATCCACCATTTGTGTTTGAACATATTGTCGTGAGGCAACCCTGCAACGGTAAATTCTGGAATAGAAATATTGAAGTCGTGCTCGAACAATTCGATTGCGCGGTTCATATTTTCTTGGCTGAGGTGTTCGCCACAAATGCTTAAATAGTGCTTGGTGCGTCCTACAATCTGAATTTGGGGCGAAGCAAGATTTGATATTTTCACAACATCGCCAATCAGATAGCGCCATGCACCCGATACAGAGCTCAGAAGCAGTGCATATTCTTTACCTTCTTCAATTTGGTCGATGGTGAAAGTTTTGGATTTTGGATCTATATTACCTTCGGTGTCGAAATTGTTGTCGTTGAAAGGAACAAACTCATAAAAAATGCCATTGTCGAGAACCAACGACATAGATCGGCTTTCGGACTCAGTTTGGAAAGCAATGAATCCTTCCGAAGCCAGATAGGTTTCGATATAGGTCATTGGCTTTCCGAGCAGTTTCTCAAAACTTTTTTGGTACGGTGCAAAGCTAACGCCACCATGCGTAAAAATGCTCAAGTTGGGCCAAAGCTCGTGAATATTGTTGAGATTGTATTTTTCGATGATGCGGGTAAGCAAAATCTGAAACCATGCCGGAACACCAACAATGGCTCCAATATCCCACTCGGGAGCTTTGCGTATAATCTCTTCGAGCTTTGTTTCCCAATTGCGTTCGCGACTGATGCGCTTTCCAGGCTTGTAGTGGTGTTGAAACCAAAATGGAATGCTGCTGGTAGTTATTCCACTCAAATCGCCTTCGTAATAGGTTCCGTTGTACTGCAGATGAGTCGATCCACCCAACATTAGTATGCCGCGCTTGAAAAAGTCGGAGGGAATATCGTAGCGAGCCAAAGCAACTAGCTGCCTTACACTGGTGCGTTTGATTGCACGTAGCATTTCGGGAGTAACTGGAATGTATTTACTCGATGCTTCGCTGGTGCCCGAACTCAATGCAAAATATTTCACCCTGCCAGGCCAGCAAACATACGCTTCGCCAGCCAGTGTTCGATACCACCAGTCGTTGTGCATTTTGTTGTAGTCGTGAATAGGAACAGTTTGTTGAAATGCTTCGAAAAGTTCTGCATTTTTCAAAAGTTCTGAAAACTTGTAATTCTCCCCAAATGCTGTGAGTTGAGCTTTGCGTAAAAGCTTTGTCAACACTTTTTTTTGCTGAGCGATAGGCGAGGGCTTGCGCTTTTCGGTTGGCATTTTGCTTTTAAGCTCAATAGCGCTTTTAATTAAACTCCCTATGATTGGCATGCTTCGAATGTTTTTACAAAAGTAGTATTTTTTGTTGATTGCCTGCTTATGGCAGAAGTACAGCAGAATGTACTATGAATTAAAGATTTGCAATTAAAGAATCCATTCTTTTGCTTGTTTCAGCTGCCCCAAGTAAAAATAGAATATCTGCCAGATGTGGTCCCGAAGAGTTTCCAACAACAGCAATGCGCAAAATATTGTAGAGCTTCCCAGCTGGAACAGAATTGCTGCTTATAAAACTGCTAATGGCTGTGTCGATATTTTCTTGCGTCCATTCGGTTGTGGCAAAAATAGCCGAAAGCGATGCCAACCAAGTGCCCGAATCGGCTGTGCTGTGTTTTTTCAAATCAACTTCGTTGTATTCTGTGGGAGCTTTAAAAAAGAAGGCACCACTGGCTGGAAGGTCTTTTATAAAATCGGCTCGCTCGCGCAGCATTTGAGTGATGGTGAGCATAGTTTGGTGGTCGAATAGTTCCAAGCCATGCTTTTTAAGCTCATTTTCAAATTCGGCAGCAAGCTCTTCGACGGGTTTGTGCATCATATATTGATGGTTGAACCAACGAGCTTTTACGGGGTCGAATTTGGCGCCGCTTTTACTCACTCGTTCGAGCGAAAATGCTTGACTCATTTCTTCCACAGTCATCACTTCGCGTTCGTCGCCCGGATTCCAACCTAGCAAAGCAAGCATGTTGATAAATGCTTCGGCAAAATAACCGCTTTCGCGATAACCCGAGCTTTTTTCGCCTGTTTTCGGATCGTTCCATTCCAGAGGGAATACAGGGAATCCCATGCGGTCGCCGTCGCGTTTGCTTAGTTTTCCGTTGCCATCGGGTTTGAGTAGCAATGGCAAATGTGCAAACAAGGGTGCTTGCCAAGCCAGAAAACGATAAAGCAAAACATGCAGCGGAGCCGAAGGAAGCCATTCTTCGCCACGAATCACATGGGTTATTTCCATTAAATGATCGTCAACAATATTGGCAAGATGATAGGTGGGCATACCATCGCTTTTGAACAAAACTTTGTCGTCGATATTTTCGCTTCGCACGCTCACATGACCACGAATCAAATCGTCGAATTCAATTGTTGTGTTTTCAGGAACTTTAAGCCTGATGGTATAATGTGCTCCACTTTCGAGCCGTTGCTTTGTTTGTTCGGACGAAATTGTTAGCGAATTGTTCAGCCCGTTGCGGCTACGGCAGTCGTACTGAAAAGTTTCTTTGCGCGACTCGGCATCTTTGCGAAGTGCGTCGAGTTCTTCGGCAGAATCGAATGCGTAATATGCGTTTCCGCTGTCGATGAGTTGCATGGCATATTGATG
>DYON01000100.1 GCA_020720525.1 Acetofilamentum sp. | reverse complement strand
ATACAAGAAATTCAATAAGATTATTATGACAGAAAACAGTATAAATCAGGAATCGGTTTCTGAATTCTACGACGAATTTGCTTCGCAGCAGCAGAAAACAGGACTAACTTTACGCCATTATTTTTTGGCAAGTAAACTTGCAGAACTAACTAAATACAACATTTCTTCTATTCTTGAAGTTGGTTGTGGCATTGGAACATTTACTTCGCTTATTGGGAAACTTTTTCCCGCTGCAACTGTAACGGGTGTTGATATCAGCGAGAAAAATGTTGAATTAGCTAAAAAACGTTTGACTAACAAGAGATTCGATTTTAAATATTTCGATTTTTCTGATGTTGTAGAATTAAACAATAAATACGATTTAGTGATTTTTGCCGATGTATTAGAGCATATTCCGGTTGAGCGTTATTCTCAACTTTTCAATAATTTGAGTAGTCATTGCAATGAAGGCGCATACATATTCATTAATATTCCCCATCCTCAAGTAATACACTACCTCAGAAAGCACTCACCAGAGCTGCTTCAAATTGTCGATCAACCAATTTCGCAAGATGATTTGTTTCCGTATTTTGTGAAGCATAATCTGATTATGTTGGAAATGAAAGAATATGCGTTAACGCATTCTGAATGCGATTATGTGTATTATTTATTGAAGAAAGGCAACAACAGCATCACAAAATACACCCAACTTTCAAAACAAAAGATTATTTTAAAGAAGTTGAGATATCGATTAAAATAAATTTCATGAAAAAACTTCCGCAACTCTTGTACATTGCTCCAAGCAATTCAACATTTGTTAAAAAAGACATTCGACTTCTTTCAGATAGTTATCAAGTTCGATTATCAATTTCAAATTGGTACAAAACTCCACTCCTAATTCCTTTTAAGTTTTTTGTTCAGTTTTTTCAGTTGATTTTTACAATTGGGCGGTATGACGCTGTTGTTGTTATGTTTGGAGGATATTGGAGTTATAATCCCGCTCTACTCGGAAGGGTTTTTAGGAAACGTGTTATAATTATTGCAGGTGGAACCGATTGCGTTTCATATCCTTCAATTAATTATGGGAGCCTACGAAAACCGTTTTTAAGAAGAATAATTGGTTGGTCGTACTCATTAGCGTCAGCTATTTGCCCAGTTGATGAATCGTTGATTTATTCGCGCAATTCATATTTTAATAATTCAGAGCAGGGGATAAAGCATTTTTTTCCTAAACTGAAAACACCATTTACAACTATATACAATGGCTACAATTGTGCAGTTGATTCTAATTTGGATGGTGGAAAAGAGCCGAATTCGTTTATTACAGTAGCTTTAGGAAGTACAAAAGAGCGATTTGTTTTGAAAGGTTTAGATTTAATTATTGAAAATGCAGTGTCGTTTCCCAAAGCTATATTTTACATTTGTGGAGTCGATAATATTTCTGTTTTTTTTCCTAAAATACCCGAAAATGTAAAAATACTTGGGCAACTCAATTCTGATGAAGTCAACCAAATGTTTAGAAAAGCAGAGTTTGTTGTTCAGATATCAATATCAGAGGGATTTCCAAATGCGCTTTGCGAAGGCATGATTAATGGTTGTATCCCAATAATATCTCCGGTTGGAGCAATGCCTCATATTGCAGGCAACCTTGGTTTTGTATTGAAAAAACGTAGTCGGGAGAGTTTTTTCAGTGCAATCGAATCAGCTTTGGGTTTGTCAGAATCAGAAAGAGAACAACAATCAAAGTTATCTGTAGAAAGGATTTCGAATAATTTCCCCGAGTCGAAAAGAGGTGAATCATTGATGAAAATGTTTGCCTCAAATTCCTCTTCTGAGATTACTGTTTGAACGACGATGAAGTATTGGATGAATAATCTTGTCAAAAGCAAATTCCAACCATCTTCATTCCCATTATCCCCGATTATTTTTAACTTTGCTATCTTAATTTTTCAACCATGAAAATCGATTTCAAAAAGATTTTGCCTTATCTAATTGCTTTTGGAGCAATTATGATTATTTTATTGGTGATGTTCTATCCTGCTTTGCAGGGGAAAACCATTAGCCAAGACGATGTTAAAAGCTGGAATGCTTCGTCGAAAGAAGCCCGCGACTATCACGAGCTTACAGGCGAGCAAGCCTATTGGGCTGGAACTATGTTTGGTGGTATGCCAGTTTATCAAATTACCATTCAGCATGTGGGAAATCTCTTTTTGCAGGTCGATAAGTTGTTGACTCTTTATATGCCATTTTTTATGGGGTATATTTTCCTTGCATTTGTGGGCTTCTTCTTTATGGTTGAAGTGTTGAAGATTAACAAATGGGCGGCTTTGGCAGGCGCCATTGCATTTGCCTTATCATCGTATTTTATGATTGTTTTGCAGGCTGGGCACAATGCCAAAGCTCATGCAATGGCATATATGGCTCCATATCTCATTGCCATTTATCTCACTTATAGAGGCAAATTTTTGAAAGGTGGACTGCTTGCTGCTGTGGTATTGGCTTTGGAGTTGAGTTGCAACCACATCCAAATAACCTATTATCTTGCCTTTACAGTACTCATTTTCGTTATTTTTGAAGCTGTTTGGGCTGTGATGGAGAAGCAAATTAAACGTTTTCTGATTGGATCGGCGGTTTTACTTTTTGGAGTTGTTTTAGCCGTTGGAGTAAACTTCTCCAACCTTTATACAACCTACGAATATTCAAAAGAAACCATTCGTGGCAAATCGGAACTTTCAACGCAAAGCAATGCCGATGCCAAAGGGCTCGATAAAACGTATATTTATGGTTGGAGTCTTGGCATTGGCGAAACATGGAGCTTAATGATTCCCAATGCGAAGGGTGGTGCTTCGCAACAAATAAAAGACGAAAATAAAGATAAACTGTCCGGTGTCGATCCACAGGCAAAGAAGATGGTGGGCGACTGGTCGCAATATTGGGGCGAACAACCAGGCACATCAGGACCTGTATATGTTGGCGCCTTGGTTGTATTTTTCTTTATTCTGGGGCTTATAATTGTTCGTCATCGCTTGAAATGGCCAATGGTTGTTGCTGGCGCATTCAGTATTATGCTTGCTTGGGGTGGAAACTTTACTGCTCTCTCCGATATTTTTGTCGATAATTTGCCTATGCTCAATAAGTTCCGAGCTCCTTCTATGTGGCTCGTGATTGCTGAATTGGTTATACCATTCATCTTTGTATTGGCTCTACACGAATTGGTTACCAATACCGAGAAGATTAAGAGTAAAATGAATGCACTCTATATTGCTTTTGGTCTCACTGGCGGAATTGCACTCATCTTTTGGCTTATGCCCAATATGTTCTTTGGATTTATTTCGGGAGCCGAACAACAAAGTTTCGACAATTATCGTGCACAAGGGTATCAAATCGACGATTTTGTTAGTGCGTTAACTTCGGTTCGCATTGCTATTTTTAAGGCAGATGCTATGCGCTCGTTCTTATTTATTCTTGTTGGTGGTGCCCTTACATTTTTGTTGCTGAAAAAGAAAATCAAAGTTCCATTGTTTATTGGGGTCATTATTGTGCTGGTTACTTTCGATTTGGTTCAGGTTGATAAGCGATACTTGAACGAATCGAATTTTATAGCAAAACGAAAAGCTGAGAATCCTTTCACTCCTTCGGCTGCCGACCAAATGATTATGGCCGACAATACTGCTGGAGCAAAAGTCCTCAATCTTTCGGTGAGCTCCTTCAACGATGCAACTACTTCGTTCTACCATCGCTCAACAGGAGGTTACCATGCTGCCAAGCTGATGCGCTATCAGGAACTAATTGAAAACCAAATTTCACCAGAGATTTCATTGCTAGGCGAGAACCTGAAAGAAGCTACAACCATGGGACGTATCGATACCGTGTTTTCGAACTTGGGTGTTTTGAATATGTTGAATACAAAATATTTCATTCTCGATCCATCACGTCCACCATTGCTTAATACGCACGCTTATGGTCATGCTTGGTTTGTTGGTTTGTATATGCTGGCACAAAATGCCGATGAAGAAATACAGCGTGTTGGCGAAATCGATACTCGCAACGAAGCAGTAATCGACAAACGATACGAATCGGCTTTGAATGGCTTGAACATTCAACTCGATAGCAATGCAACCATCGAGCGTGTTTCGTACAATCCAAACGAATTGGTGTTTAAAAGCAAAGCTAACAGCCCGCAGTTGGCAGTATTCAGCGAAATATGGTATCCTGAATGGGAATTGTTTATCGATGGTACACAAACCGATCTGATTAGGGCAGATTATGTGTTGCGTGCAGCAGTAATTCCTGCCGGCGAACATCAAATAGTGATGAAAATTCACCCAAAAGCTTTTTTGATGAGCACCAAAGTGAGTTTGGCTTCTTCGCTCATTCTTTTGCTTATGGTAGCTGCATTCTTTGTGAAACTGTATCTCGATTCGAAGAAAAAGAAAGCAATAGAAGCGTGATTTTTCAGTAAAAAACATTGATAAGATGACAAAAAAAATCCTGCAAAAAGCAGGATTTTTTTTGAATATGAATTTTCTATCCTAGATAGCTTTTTAAATTGCGGCTCCGACTACCATGTTTCAGGCGGCGGATTCCTTTTTCTTTTATCTGGCGTACGCGTTCGCGTGTGAGCCCGAATTTATCACCAATTTCGTCGAGTGTGAGTTGAGCTGTACCATTGAGCCCGAAGTAGTACTTCAACACATCGCGTTCGCGAGGAGTAAGTGTTGCAATAGCTCTTTCAATTTCAATATTTAGCGATTCGAATTGCAAACCCTTGTCGGGGCGTTCGCTTTCTTCGTTGGCATAAAGATCGTAAAGGTTGGTGTCTTCGTCGGTTACAATTGGAGCATCCATCGAAACGTGCCGCCCAGTGTGGCGCAAACTGTCTTTTACTTCGGTATCGGGTATGTCGAGCATCGAAGCAATTTCGTGTGCATCGGGTTCGCGTTCAAATTGCTGCTCGAGTTGAGCAAATGCCTTGTTGATTTTGTTGATGGTTCCAATTTTATTCAATGGCAAGCGCACAATACGCGATTGTTCGGCCAATGCTTGCAAAATAGATTGACGAATCCACCAAACAGCATACGAAATAAACTTAAATCCTCGGGTTTCGTCGAATCGTTGAGCCGCTTTAATAAGACCCAAATTCCCTTCGTTGATGAGGTCGGGAAGACTTAAACCCTGATTTTGGTATTGCTTGGCAACCGAAACAACAAAACGCAGGTTTGCTTTGGTCAGTTTCTCAAGAGCTTTCATATCGCCCTGTTTGATACGCTGAGCCAGAACTACTTCTTCGTTTGCAGTAATCAATTCCTCGCGACCGATTTCTTGCAAGTATTTATCCAACGACGCAGTTTCGCGATTGGTAACCTGCTTGCTGATTTTTAATTGCCTCATAAAATTCTCTCAGGGTTGGGTAGCCATTTATACGAAGCGTCCAGCTGAATGTTACATAAAAAAGAATGAGAAATTACTGTTCTTTGGGGATCAAAACTTTTCGCGAAAGGCGAAGTTTTCCTGTTTTCTCATCAACTCCAATAAGCTTTACCTCGACTTTGTCGCCTACTTTTAGGTAAGTGCTTACGTCGGTAACACGTTCCCATGCAAGTTCCGAAACATGAAGCAAGGCTTCTTTGCCAGGAAGAATTTCGACAAAAGCGCCATACGCCTGAATGGCTTTTACAGTTCCTTCGTAAACTTCGCCAATTTCGGGAACAGCCACAATCGATTTAATCCACGAAACAGCTTTGTCCATAGCATCTTTCGATACAGCAAATACTTCCACAATACCAAAATCGCCTTCCTCGCTAATGAGAACAGTGGCTCCAGTAACACGTTGTATTTCCTGAATGATTTTTCCACCAGGTCCAATCACAGCACCAATAAATTCGCGTGGAATGCTGAATTTTACAAAACGTGGTACACTTGGTTTGTAATCTTCTCGTGGCTCGGCAATGGTTTCAACTAGTTTGTCGAGAATGTGCTCGCGACCTCTTTTTGCCTGTGCAAGTGCTTCGGACAAAATGTCGTACGAAAGACCATCAACTTTGATGTCCATTTGGCATGCAGTAATTCCATCGCGGGTTCCAGTAACTTTGAAATCCATATCGCCAAGGTGGTCTTCGTCGCCTAAAATGTCGCTAAGAACTGCATATTTGTTGGTGGTAGTATCGGTAATCAAACCCATTGCAATACCAGAAACTGGTTTTTTGAGTTTGACGCCAGCATCCATCAGTGCAAGTGTGCCTGCACAAACAGTAGCCATCGAAGAGCTTCCGTTCGATTCGAGAATATCGCTAACAATTCGGATGGTGTACGGGTTGGAATCGTCAATCGGAATCATGTTTTTGAGTGCCCTCAAGGCCAAATTTCCATGTCCAATTTCGCGACGACTTGTGCCACGCATCATTTTGGCTTCGCCAGTTGAGAATGGTGGAAAGTTGTAGTGGAGCAGAAGTTTGTTGGTTCCTTCAAATACAGCACCGTCGATAATTTGGTCGTCGAGTTTGGTTCCAAGAGTTACGGTGGTAAGACTTTGTGTTTCGCCACGTGTGAAAATTGCGCTTCCATGAGGCGAAGGTAGATAATCTACTTCGCACCAAATGGGACGAATTTCGTCCATTTTACGGCCATCGAGGCGAACACGCTCGTTGAGGTACATGTCGCGAACAGCTTTTTTCATCACATCGTGATAATAATGCTTCACAAGACCTTTTTTTGCGTTGCGATCTTCTTCGGAAAGAGTTTCGAGAAATTCTACTGCAATTGCATCAAAATCGTCTTGACGTTGATGTTTGTTTGGAGTGCAACGTTTTGCAACGTCGTAAGCACGTTGATAGCAAAATTGATGCACAGCGTTGCGCAGGTCTTCGTCGTTCGATTCGTGACAGTATTCGCGTTTTGGGTTCGATTTTTCAACTTTCGATGCGAGCTCCAATTGTGCTTCGATTTGTTTTTTAATGGCTGTATGAGCAAATTTCAACGCTTCCATCATCACTTCTTCGCTCACTTCTTTCATCTCGCCTTCAACCATATTGATGTCTTTGGCATTGGCCGCCACTATCAATTCTAAATCGGCGTTTTTGAGTTCTTGAACCGAAGGATTAATCACAAATTGTCCGTTGATACGGGCAACGCGTGCTTCAGAAATAGGTCCGTTGAAAGGAATATTGGAAACAGCAAGAGCGGCAGAAGCGGCAAATGCTGCATAAGCATCGGGGTGTGTATCGGTATCGCCCGAAATAAGATAAATAAGAACCTGTGTTTCGGCGTGATAATCGTCGGGGAAAAGAGGGCGCAATGCGCGATCTACTAGGCGTGCAATCAGAATTTCATACTCCGAAGGACGAGCTTCGCGTTTAAAAAAACCGCCAGGGAAACGACCTGTGGAGGCATATTTCTCTTGATATTCAACTGTAAGTGGCATGAAATCGACATTTTCTTTTGCCTCTTTGTTCGAAACTACAGTCGCGAGCAACATGGTGTTGCCTATGCGTACAATAACAGAACCATCGGCCTGACGAGCCAGCTTACCAGTCTCAATAGTACCAGTTCGCCCGTCGGGAAGTTCGAAAATTTGTGTGATAGCGTTCATTTTTGTATTGGTTTAAAAAAAGAAAGGCAATACTATTGATTGCCTCCCCGATTCGAAAATCTTGTCTAATCTATTTTCTGATTTCAAGTTGCTGAATCAGTGTGCGATATTTTTCAACGTCTTTTTCCTTAATATAGGAAAGGAGCTTCTTGCGTTTACCTACCAGGCGAAGCAACGAGCGCTCAGTAACAAAATCTTTTTTGTTGGTTTTGAGATGACCTGTGAGGTGCTTAATACGATGTGTGAAAATAGCTACCTGCACTTCGGGCATTCCGGTATCAGTTGCATTTTTGCCAAATTTATCGGCAAGGTTTTTTCTGTCTTCTGATGATAAATTCATGTTTCTCTTTTTTATCGGGCTGCAAAGGTACAATATTATTTTTATTTTCAAAATTTTTTTTGGATACTTTTTTTTGACTTATTATCGATGCTTATTCGCCGATGAAAGTTTTTTGTGTGCAAATGTCAAAAACAGCTTAGCAGTTTTAGATTACAACAGAATATATGTTGAGACCAAATTTATTGTTTCGTTATAAAATTTGCTGATTGTTTTTTCCCTTCAGGGTTCGTTTGAAAGAAATAATGTAGTCGATGAAAGCTTTTTCGACATTTTCAATCATGGTATGGTATGCATGCACCAGTGCTTCGCCATCGGGCGAAAGTGTTGTAACTCCGCCATCGCGCCCACCTCTTACCTTTATAAATAGGCAAAACCCAAGCGCAGTTTCGCAGCTGCGAATCATGTCCCAAGCTTTTCGGTAGCTGATTTTCATCTTTTTTGCAGCTGCACTAATCGATCGAGTTTCTTCGACACAACGAAGCAATTCCCACATTTCGGGAGAAATGATATTTCCATGGGTTTTGTCGGCCAACCAAAATGAGTAGCCAACAAAAATATTGTCGTATTTAATCTCCCTGTTTTCCATGCAAGAAATCTAAATGTACTGGCAACGATACGAACAAGGTGCAGTAACCTTCATTTTGAAGCGTTCGCCTTTTTCTATTCGGAACGATTCGAATGGTTTATACATCTTGAATTCAGTTTCGCCGGGGAGCATTGCTGCAATTTCGCCACAAACCACCGTCATAATTTCAATGGTGTCGGTTCCAAATTCGTAATCGCCTGGTTCAATAACTCCAACAGTGAAACGTCCGTCGTTGAGTTCAACAGCCATCGACTTTACGGTGCCTTCGTAGTATTCGTTTACTTTAATCATGGTAATTGTTTTTGCAAACCTAATTATTTTTTGCTTTCTGATGAATATTTTGCGAATAAGATTGAATAAAAATCTGCGTACTTAGCGGTTGGGAAAAAGAAATAAAACTGTGTTTAGAGAAGAAATATTAAAATATGTGTGCTTTAAAATACAGATAATCAATATTATATGATTTATTTTCATTTTTTTTCATCTCGGCATAGGGGTAAAGGTAGGGGGGCGTGTAATATGTTTGAAAACCGACAATAAACTCAAAAAACCACAGCCATGAATACCACAAAAGAAACCTCGCTCTGGATCATATACTTCCTCGCAACTGCAGTTACAGTGATTGGAACAGTGATCTT
>DYON01000099.1:4254-9214 GCA_020720525.1 Acetofilamentum sp. | reverse complement strand
CCATATTAAATGCTCAAAAAGCCTGCTCCTAACAAGGAGCGGGCTTTTTCGTTGATGGTAGCCAACATCTTGCTCACAACAAAAAAGCACTCTTTCGCGAAAGAGAGCTTCAAAATATTTCCAAAATTGCTATCGTCGATTGAGCAAGCGCAAAATCAACAAGAAAAGGTTGATGAAATTCAAATAGAGTCTTAATGCACTCATAATTGCCATTTTGCGGCCCGATTCGGGGTTGGCCATTGCATATTGACCATCTTGCTTAATGCGTTGCATATCGTAGGCTATCAGACCTGTAAAAACCAACACCCCAACCACACAAATAACCAAATCCATCATGTCGTTGTGCATGAACATATTTACAACGCTTGCAATAACAACACCAATCAAACCCATCATCATGATATTTCCAAAGCGAGTTAGATCAATTTTTGTTGTGTAACCAGCAATAGCCATAACAGCAAACAGGCTACTTGTAATTGCAAAAGCCAAAAAGATGGTTCCCATCTGAAATGCAAGAAAAATAAAGCCAAGGCTAGCCCCCATTAATGCAGAATAAATGAGAAACACTATGGTGAGAGCCGTTGCAGAGAGTTTGTTGTAGCCCAGCGACATAAGTAACACTAGACCAAAAGGAGCGAAAGTAATTATCCAACCCAGCGGTGTAAAGCCCGAAGAGCCGTAAAGCAAACGAATTAGTGACACTTGCGTGCCAAATAAATATGAAACAACAGCTGTAATAATTAATGCACCAAACATCCAAGCAAAGACATTGGCAACAAAACCGGCTTTAACACCAGTATTCTCGCGGGTAAAAACCTGCGGATCGGAGTTGGAATATTGACTATCCATAACTTTTTATTTTTTTCAAAATTAAATATTTTTTCGATTTCGGAATAAATTGCTCGAAAAAGAAATTTTAATGCAGCCGAGATCCAATAAGGTGCATAAATTCGGCTCGGGTTTCGTCGCGGCGGAAAGCTCCAGTGAAATCGGAAGTTGTTGTTACACTATTTTGTTTCTGAATACCGCGCATCATCATACACAAATGGTGAGCTTCAATAACAACTGCAACCCCTAATGGCTTCAGCACATTTTGAAGACTATCTTTTATTTGTGAAGTAAGTCGCTCCTGAATTTGCAGGCGTCGAGAAAAAGCATCGACAATACGTGGAATTTTACTCAAACCCACAATATATCCATTGGGGATATAGGCTACGTGCGCTTTGCCAAAAAAAGGCAGCATGTGGTGTTCGCACATCGAATACACTTCAATATCTTTCACTATCACCATTTCGCGGTAATCTTCTTTAAACATAGCGGAACGTAAAATTTGCTCGGGATTGGTGTGGTAACCATGCGTGAGAAACTGCAAAGCTTTGGCAACCCGTTCGGGTGTTTTAAGCAAACCTTCCCGCTCGGGGTCTTCGCCCAGCAATTGAAGTACGCCATGATAATGCAACTTCAATTTCTCGAGTGTTTCTTCGTCGTACTGATCGATGCGCATGTAGCCATCGGCTGAATAGTTATCCATCAGATTTTCGTGTTTCATTACAGGGGGACACATAGGCAATGGTTTTATCCATAATATTCAACAAAATTGTTTTCGCTTTCCTGAACTTTTACGCAATGAAGCTCAATGGAGGTATAAGGTTTGAGAGCAAGCAATAAGACTTCCCAAATTGAAATGGCGAGATTTTCGGTCGAGGCTAGTTTTGCTGACATAAAATCGACCTCAACATTGATGTTTTTATGGTCGAGTTTATCAACAACCTTAGTTCTAATAATACTGCTAAGTTCTTTCAGATTCATCACAAAACCCGTTTCGGGGTTTACTTGGCCTTTTATAGTTACAAAAAGTATATAGTTATGACCATGCCAGTTGGGATTGGAGCATTTTCCAAATACTTCTATGTTTTTTTCATCAGAATAATCAGCCCTAAAAAGCCTATGAGCAGCATTGAAGTGTTCGCGACGGGTAATATATGCAATAGGATTAGTCATTATGGCACGAGCTTTCGCCACCTCCACAAGAACAGCCAAGCGATTTTCCAGTCTTTGGGTCTTTTGTTGAGCATTGTTTTTTGAACTCGCCACCTTTTTTCAAAAACATTTTGATGCCAATGCCCATAAAAGCAAGCGCAAGAAAAACAGCCACAACACCAACTACAATAAGAATTTCCATTCTATTAATCTTAATTCATGCTGGCTAAACGAACAGTGAGTTCGGCCAAACGTTGCGAATAACCAAATTCGTTGTCGTACCACGAAATCACTTTCACCAAACTTCCTCCAATCACCTGAGTAAGAAGTGAATCAAAAATAGAGGAATAAGGATTACCAACAATGTCGATGCTCACAATCGGGTCGGTCATGTATTGTAAAATTCCTTTCATAGGACCTTCGGCAGCTTTTTTCATTGCAGCATTCACTTCTTCAACAGTTACAATGCGATTTAGGGTAAGAGTAAGGTCAACCACCGAACCGTCGGGTGTTGGAACACGCATCGACATTCCGTCGAGTTTACCAGTGAGTTCGGGAATTACCAAACCAAGAGCTTTTGCAGCACCAGTGCTTGTTGGGATGATTGACACAGCAGCAGCGCGAGCTCGGCGTAAATCTTTATGCGGAGCATCGAGAATAATCTGGTCGTTGGTATAAGCATGAATGGTATTCATCAAGCCATGCTTAATGCCAAATTCGTCGTTGAGTACCTTTGCAACTGGTGCCAAGCAATTGGTTGTGCAACTTGCATTGCTCACCAGTTTGTGTTCGGCTGTGAGCAAATGATCGTTTACGCCTAACACCACGGTAAGGTCAACATCGGTGCTTTTATCGGCAGGAACACTTAAAACCACTTTACCAGCTCCAGCGCTGATATGTTTGTCGAGATCTGTTCTTTTGCGAAAACGACCTGTGCATTCCACCACAATATCGACGCCCAATTCTTTCCAAGGTAAGATTGCGGGATCTTTTTCGGCATAGATATCATAGCGCTTTCCATTCACAACAATACCGTTTTCTTCAGCAACAACAGTTCCGTCGAAGCGACCGTGGACCGAGTCGTATTTAAGCAAATGAGCCAATGTTTTTGCATCGGTCAAATCGTTGATAGCCACAACTTCAATCGTCTCATTTTTGAGAAGCGCCTGAAAAGTCATTCTTCCAATCCGGCCAAATCCATTAATGGCAACTCTCTTTTTCATAGTTGTATATTTTTTTTACACGCTGCAAATGTAAAAAAAATCGAGCAATCGGAGGTTGAACAATAATAAATATCAGCTTAGTACCAAAGTGTAATGTTGCCTTGGCGAACCTGATAATTTCCATCGGTGTCGCGGTAGTAAATCCGATAGATATAAGTTCCTGTGGGAGCATCACTACCATCTTTTTCGCCGTCCCATTGAAAAGAAGGGTTGGTAGAAGCAAAAACAAGATTTCCCCAGCGGTCATAAATGCGAATGCTAAACTCATCGTCGGGGAAATTAATGCCACTAATATGAAAATAGTCGTTTATTCCGTCTTCGTTGGGCGAAAATGAATTGGGAATATAAAGCGTGTAATCGGGTTTAACCCTTACCGAGCCAACAATACTATCGGAGCAACCAAACGAATTTTCCACATAAAGAATTACTTCGTAGTCGCCATATTCATCAACAGAGAATTGATGAATGAAGTCTTGCAAAAAATACTCACTATCGTCGCTAAGACTCCACTGCCAAAAAACTGGACTTCCTTGCGAATTGTCGTAGAAATGAAATGTAGGGTCGAATGAGGAAGCCACGGGAGGTTGAGTAAAAAACGAAGCCACCGGCAAAGGAACTACAGTGAGCGAGGTTGACGCAGTACTACTACAACCATTCGCATCGGTACCTGTAACCGAATAGGTTGTTGCACCTTTTGGGGCAACAGTAAAAAAGTCGTTTGTAGCTCCAGGAATTGGATTAAACGATATATCGGAAGGGCTTGCTTCCCAAACATAATTCAAGGCTCCACTGGACCAAAGATTTGCCGAATCGCCTGCGCAAACCGAAGCAGGATTTATTGATGCAACAACCACAGGAAGTGGATTTATAGAAACCGTAACTGAGTCGTAACCCTCGCAGATACCTGTAACAGTAACAAAATACATGGTTTCACTATTTGGAGAAACATCAATTGATTGAGTTGTTTCGCCAGTACTCCACAAATAACTTGCCGATGAATTCGCAGCGAGGGTAGCTGTTTCGCCCTCACAAATTTCTTGGTCGGGACCTGCTTCGGCAAGACCCGATCCAACTGTAATAGTTACACTGTCCGAAATCTGAAAACCACAAAAGTCGGTAATGGTTACGGTATAAGTTGTTGTGTTTGTTGGCGAAACCGTATGCGTATTAAGCGCAGGCAAACCATTGTCCCAAACATAGCTGTAAGGAGGCACACCCATTGAAGGTAATGTTGAAATAATAGCACTTCCACCACAAATAGTGGTATCGGGTGTCATGTTTATTTGCAAGTCATCATAATCAAGAATATCAATTACAATGGTGTCGGATACCGTGTTACAACTAATTTGATTCTGGAGAACGATGATAATGTTTTCCATTCCCTCGCTAATTCCATCGGCATAAGGGCTAATAACATAGCAAACAGAATCGCTTCCAGCAGGAATTGTCATACTTGTTGGAAAAGTTGGATAATCGACTCCATTTGTTGCAGAACCCTGAAGAGTATAATTAATGGTAAAATTACTAGTAGCTGGATCGGATAGCGAGAAGCAAATATTAGCATCGTTGCAACCACCTTCCATGGCAAAATTGCCAAGAATGGTGTCGTTTACATAATTGGTTGAAGCTGTAACAGCAGGACTGCTGAAGCTATTGGCTTCGAGAAAGACCCCCGAATCGAACGAGGCATCACCAGCATCGCCAATAGCAAGTTTGATGTGATATGTTTGGCAAGGGGTTACTATAGTCCATGCTGT
>DYON01000099.1:0-4154 GCA_020720525.1 Acetofilamentum sp. | reverse complement strand
TGCTGTATGTAATTCCATTGCCGACTAAAAAATCGACATATTGAGCAGGTGTGAGACCAGATGAAACGGCCAGCTGTGCTTTTGCAAGAGCCCCCCCTCCAACAAAAAGAACAAAAACGAATGCAAAACACCAAAAATTTTTCATTTTAGCGCGATTTTAATACAGTTATAGTTCCATGATAATCTTCTGCTGTATGTTCAATTCCTGCAGATTTTTTCAAAATGTAATAATACGTTCCGTCCGACAATTCAGTTGGCGACCAGTCGTTGGCATAATTTAAGTTTTGATATACAATCTTTCCCCAGCGATTGTAAACGAACAATTGTGAATTTGGATATTGCTCAAGATTTGGAAACACAAGAAAATCGTTGAATCCGTCACCATTGGGAGTAATTACATTTGTAGTCAAAACATCACATTCATTAACAATTAAAATAGATTGTTGAGCCGATTCGTTGCCACAGCTATCTTGAATTGAAATAGTAAATAATGTAGGCACAACTGGCGATACCACAACTTGGGAAGTATTTCCCAAACCATTATCCCACAAATAATCAAATGGTCCATAACCACCCGTAAAATCGACATTCAATATTGAGGATTCTCCGTTTTCCACACAAATAACTGTGTCGCCAGTAAGACTAATCTGCATTGGATCAACGTTAGTGATATAAATTGTTGCCGAAAGAGTGTCGTTGGTGCAACTAATCACCTGTGGAATGGCTAAGGTAATGGTTTCGGTGGTTTCGCTTATGGCATCGTTTACAGGATCGATATATAAAAAAGCCGAATCTTCGCCAACAGCAAACGTAACGCTTGTTCCGATGGAATTTCCACTTAAATCTGTATAATCAATCCCGTTTATTGCAGTTCCTCCAATTATATAGTCAATGGTGAATGGATTGGCGATGTCGCCACCACGTGTAAAAATATATGTTGCAGCGCCACAACCCTCAACCATGGTTGAATCGAACGAAGAACCAACAGCTGAAATACTTACTGCGGGCGAACTAAAACTTTTAGCTTTAAGAAAAACGCCTGCGTCGTAGTTGCCATCTAAAACATCGGCAATAGCAATCTTAATATGGTATGTATCGCAAGCAATAACAAGTGCAGATGCTTCAAGAACATGAGTGAAACCATCGTATTCAATGGTAGCTCCACTAGAATTATCTGTATAAAGTGCAGAATAGGCAAGCGATGTACAACCGCCTGGAACACCAGAAGAACCAGTTGCACCAGGATTTATAGAATTAATTGCCACAGGAATGGTTGTTCCTGGAATAATAGCAATGTTTTTCTTAACATACGTGCCGCCTAGAGGATTAGGACCACTGAGAAAAAACGCAAACACATCATTAAATTCAGAGCATACATATTCTGGATATTCTTCACTTGCAAAAACATAGAAAAAACGCACTGTATCAGAAGATGGCACAAAATCGAATTCGAGAACAGCTGCATCGTAAGTTGTTGATCCAGTGATTGTAGCTAAGTCGGGGTCGCCACCAACACCACTTCCAAGGGTTTCACTACCCGAAGCATTGGGACCAGGAGCAAGCTGAATATCACCTGTTGCCAAAATAACACCGTCATCTATTCCAATATTTGACGTACCAGTAAAAGTACCACGTTGAATCGAGCTCCCAGAAAATTGAACATTAAAAACAGAAACTCCAGAACCCAACAACACATCTTGAACTAATTGAGTTGGTGTGAGTGAGTTGCTAACAGTTATCTGACTTTCAGAATTAAAAGCTGAAACAAAAAAAACAATAAAAAGAAGACTGATGGAACGCATCATAAAGCAGCTGAGATTTTTTGTTAGACAAAAGTAAGAATAAAAAGTCAATTTAACTCGATAGATATTAAACTTGTGGGCACAACAAAAACCGCCCTTGTCGGGAGGGCGGTTCTGTTGAGCAGTTCCGCAGGCGCCTGCGGAATTATTGTTGGCTGCTAATGCAGCAATACAACCGGAGCACACAATTTGCTCTCTGTTCCATAAAAATAGGTAAGATAATATGTGCCCGTTGGAAATTCGCTTATATCGACCGAAAACGTGTTGTTTTCTTTCACTTCGTAGCGGCGAAGTAGTTTTCCATTAAGGTCGGTCAGATACAAAAACCCATTCTCGCCTTCAGGGAGATTAACAATTTCCACCGTCAACGGTCCAGCTGTTGGATTGGGATAATACCGCCAACTAATTTCGGGGAGTGGCGCTACTATATTGGTATCGGTTTTCAACGAATCTGCAATGGGAGTGCTATCTTGGATTTTGGCTGTATCGCGCGGAATTGGCAACGACGCAACTGCGGTATCGTGTTGGTTGGTATTTTCCGGTTTTGCTGGGTCGCATTCGGGCGACTTGCTGAAAGAAATGATTATTCGCACCAATGCCTCGTTGAGCAATTCTACTTTGTAGTCGTCGGTGGTGGGTGCAATATGCGGATTACCAATTCCACTGTGGTCGGTCAGAAAAACATAAGTTCCATTGGTAGCCAAGGCAAACGAGCGCAACATATATTCGGTACTTTTATTCACACCACTGCAAGCAAGCGGAACAATTCTAATTCCTTTCGAAGCTGCAATAGGAATGCTTTTGTGAAGACTTGCAATGTTGCTGCTTTCTGCGTGAGGAGGCGCATCGAGAACGGGGAATAAAATGCGAGCTACTGCATCGTTGCTCCACGACAATTGGTTTATCGAAACTTCTAGGGCCGAATCGACCGCTTCGGGATAGTCGCCACCACCACCAGCGCCAGTAGTTTGCAAATAATTGATTGCATCGGGAATATTTGAGGTAAAATCTTTTTGAATGACCACAAAATTGTCGCCCAAGTCGCGGTAAAAAACAATGGCCAACCGAATGTTGAATCCGGGAAGCGAATCTTTTATTTGTGTCATAACATCGCTGAGCTCGGACTGGAGATAGCGAATCTCGTCGCCCATCGAGCCAGTAGCATCAATCATAAAAGCCACATCAACGTTTTTTTCTTGGCTACAAGCTACCGGAATTTCTACAAAATTGATTCCGTTGGCAAAAGAATCTGCCTTTTTTACAGGATAGGATTTGTTGTCGTATATAACGTTAATTGAATACTTTTTATCGACTTTGCCAGTAAACATTCCAGCCCACAGTTCTGCCTTGCCCGTGTTGTCGGTTTTTGCCGACCAAACCACCGAACCCATCTCGTCCATCAAAACAGCGGTGGCATTGTGTACTGGCAGTTTTTTGCTGTTGGTAACCTGCACCACATAACGGTTTTCGGGATAAAACTGCCATTGCTTGTTGTAGGTTGCAAGATCGGTTTTGTCGATATCTTCCCACAAAGCCCATTTAGAAAAGTCGTTTACTTCGCCCGAGGTGAGCTGGCCAGCTTTTTCGCCCGAACCTTCGTCTGAATAGACTCCACCAACCGGAGCATCGGCATATCCTTTTGCATCTTTCGATTTTCTGTAACTGTGTTCGTATTCTCTCGATTCTACTCTTGAGTACGACATCGACATTTCAACATCTTCGTAACGAGCTGGTTTATCGGTTGCAATAATTACAGCATCAAGTGTTGTAACAGAAGAATTCATTTCGATTGTAATATCTTTCGAACCTTCGGGAACAAAAACCATCATCAGATCATAGCCAACCATCATCACTTTGAGCGAATCGCAATGGGTGGTATCGGCAAGTATAAAATCGCCTTCCATATCGGTTACGGCGCCTGTTTTTCCATCGCACCACAATACATTGGCAAAGGGCATTGCCTCGCCAGTTGCCTGATCAATTACTTTTCCTTTCAACATTGGAGTTTGGGCTAAAAGGCTAATAGACAGCACTAAAAAGCCAAGAGTCGATAATATTGTTTTCATGTTTTTCAGTTTTATTAGGCAGGAGATGCAATCGAAAACGAATTTCACAAATTTAGATGAGCAATAAAATTCTTCATCCAAACTCGGAGGTTGAGTTTTCGAAGGTGAGCAGAGAAATTCAGACAGTTCCTTAAAATCTGCCTAAAAATATAATTTTCCAGTCCACTGATACTGAACAAACATCCTTTGTTCAACCGCAGAGTTAGCCGAGAAATCCTTTACACTCCTTTCTAACGGAACTTACTACAAAGAATCGTGGATTTACAAGGCTTTGCTACTGATTTTT
>DYON01000098.1 GCA_020720525.1 Acetofilamentum sp. | reverse complement strand
CCAATCATCTCGTGCAGCAATTCCTCCCAAATAATAAAAGCTTCGGCTTTTGGAACAATTATATTCATCACATCCCAACTGCGTTGGCCAGCAGTGAAGTCGACTGGAAAAGGATCTGCATCAATTTCTTCGTTTCGAAAGCAACCTAAGCTCCTACGCATGTGCGAAGCAGAAGTAATGAGCAAATAGTTCCCATTGGGCAAAGAATCGTTCAGCAATTTTGCTGTATTGACCGCATTTTGATGAGTATTGTCGGACAAACTGTCGATGAGCATATCGGACGCAGGAATACCTATATCGCACAAATAATGATACAAAATACTTCCCTCGAGCATATTTCGGTATTGCAGCGAACCAGAACCGCCCGATATTACAATTTTGTCGGCATATCCATTTTCGTAGAGCCAAATTGCTTGCATTATTCGATCGGTATTGTGGCGAAATGTGGTTGAATTGAATCGCGAATCGGTAGTAACCATGCCGCCGCCCAATACAATTGCCGCATCGTAGTGTTTTGGGAGCGATTCAATTGGTACTGGCGATGGCTCCCAAAGACGCATAAATTCTTTGGCTATGAATGTATTCGAAAAAAACAGAGTCGATACAAGCGCCGCAATTAAAAAACGTTTCTTGCGTTTCGGATTTTTAAAAAAAATTCCCAAAACAAGCAAAGCCAGAATCCATGTGAATGGACTAAAAAGAAACGACAATATTTTGCTGATGATGAAAAACATATATCAAAGATAGTGTTTTTCGAAAACACCAGTGCCAAATAAAGCAAAATCGAAACGAGCTGGGTCGTTGGGATCGATTTGTGCACAAAAATTGGTGATCTCCAAAACCGATTTGCTGTCGTTTTGTGTTCTTTTCAAAATCCCAATGCTTCGGGCAACACTTGCCGAGTGTACATCGAGAGGAATAAGCAATTTGCTCATTGGGAAGGTGTTGTGCCACAATCCAAAATCGACTCCGCAATTGTCGGACCTCACCATCCAACGCAAAAACATATTCAATCGTTTGGCTGCACTACCCTTTTCGGGCGAGCTAATATGTTTTTTGAAACGATTCTCGTGAGGGCAGCTTAGCATTAGCTTTCTGAAATTTACAATTGCATCAAAAGCATTTGCATGTTGATTATGAATGAAAGGAGTAGAAAATACTTTTTGCAAGCCGCCATGTTGAGTATAAACAGTCTGAAGCATCGACACCAAAGTGATAGCATCGGTTGCATTGAAAGTTCGGTGAACAAATCCATCGAAAGCTTTCAAGTCGGAGTCGGAATGATTAATCACAAAATCGAATGGGGCATTGTCCATTCGTTGCAATAATTTTGTTGCTGAAGAAACAATCGATTTTCGGTTGCCCCAAGCAATAATAGCTGTAAACAGAGCTGCAATTTCCACATCTTCTTTTGTCGAAAATAAGTGTGGAATCAAAATTGGATCGCTTTCAATAAACGACTTTTGGTTATAGAATTTCGCCTTTTCGATAAGCCATTCAGCTACATTGTCCATAGTTGAAAAAATAAAAAAAAGCTCTATCCAAAATGGGAAGAGCTCTGATTAGATTATTCCACAGAAAAGAGTTACACAGTATAACTTGTAACAAATTCTCTTCCAATTTCGACAGCCTTCACATTTTCAGGAATTAATGAATGGTGACGAGTTGGCAACGATTTTTCGAGGCCAGCTTTAATAAACTGATCGGTAACCACGGGTTTCACTTTCAGATAAGAACCTAAAACAATCATATTGAAAATTTTAGAAAGTCCCAAATCTGAAGATTTTTTGGTAGCATCGATGGTATAGATGGTAATGTCTTTTCGAGTTGGTGGTTTAATAATTCCATTGGGGTCGAAAATAAGCACACCACCTGGTTTCACAGTGCTTTCGAATTTATCGAGCGACTGTTGGTTGAGGATAATAGCAGTGTCGAATTCGGTGAGAACTGGAGAGCTGATGCGGCTGTCGCTGATAATAACAATTACATTTGCAGTTCCACCGCGCATTTCGGGACCATACGAAGGCATCCAACTCACTTCGAGCCCTTGCATCATACCAGAGTAAGCAAGAATTTTTCCCATCGACAAGACACCCTGTCCGCCAAAACCTGCAATAATTATTTCTTCTGTCATAACTTTCGGTTTTTTAAAAATTACAATTCACGAACAAGTTTGCCATCTACTTTTATGTCGCCAAGCGGATAGAAAGGAAACATATTTTCTTCCATCCATTCGTTCGATTTCACTGGAGTCATTTTCCAACCCGAATTGCAATTGGAAACCACTTCGATAAACGAAACACCTTTGTTCTCTTTTTGATTTTCGAAAGCTATGCGAATAGCTTTTTTGAGTTTGCGCACGTTTCCTGGTTTATGAACCGAGTGGCGCGAAACGTAATAAGTTCCTGGCAATGCAGCAACCAATTCTGTAATACGAAGAGGATTGCCCATAAGAATTGCTTCGCGTCCATAAGGAGAAGTACTGGTTTTCATACCTGGCAAAGTGGTTGGAGCCATTTGTCCGCCAGTCATTCCATAAATACCGTTGTTTACAAAAATGATAACGATATTTTCGCCACGGTTGCAAGCATGAATGGTTTCGGCAGTACCAATTGCAGCGAGGTCGCCATCGCCCTGATATGTAAATACATAACGATTTGGCCACAAACGTTTAATGGCAGTAGCCAAAGCAGGAGCACGACCGTGAGCAGCTTGTTGCATATCGAAATTGAGAAATTCGTATGCCAATACCGAGCAACCAACAGGAGCTATACCAATAGTTTCGCTTTGAATTCCCATTTCTTCGATTACTTCGGCCAACATTCGGTGAGCTGTTCCATGTCCGCAGCCTGGGCAATACGACAATTCTTTCATTGTCATTACTGGTGTTCTGCGATAAACCTGATTTTCAGGAGTTATAATGTCTTTCCAAACATCTAAAGTTACATCTGCCATAGTATTAACCTCCTATTATTTGAGATTTAAGCGCTTCCAACACCTGCGAAGGCGAATGGATCATTCCACCAACGCGACCGTAGTGCTCTACTTTTATTTTTCCACGAACAGCCAAGCGAACATCTTCGACCATTTGCCCAAGGCTCATTTCGACAGCAAGCATTCCTTTTACTTGCGAAGCAAGGCGAAGCAGTTCGGCTTCAGGAAAAGGATAAAGAGTAATTGGACGCAGCAAGCCCACCTTGATGCCTTCGGCGCGAGCCATATCGACAGCTTTCTGACAAATACGGGCACTGGAACCATAAGCAACATAAATATATTCGGCATCGTCGGTCATAATGTTTTCAAACATTACTTCCTTCTGCATTGCTTCGTATTTGGCTTTAAGGTGCATTACATGCTCCTCTTGTTTCAGCGAATCGAGATCGAGCGATGTGATAATATTGCGCTCGCGGTCGGGAGTTTTTCCAGTTGTTGCCCAAGGGCATTCAGCAATCACTTCGGCATCGGTACGGCGAGGAATTGGGTCGAAAAGCTCAACTTTTTCCATCATCTGACCAATGACGCCATCGCTAAGAATCATCGCAGGATTGCGATATTTGAATGCCATGTCGAATCCAATTTTCACAAAATCGGACATTTCTTGCACACTTGCTGGCGCAATAACAAACATTCGATAATCGCCGTGTCCGCCACCTTTAACAGTTTGAAAATAGTCGCACTGCGAAGGCTGAATGGTTCCAAGACCGGGACCGCCACGCACAACATTCATCAATAAGCATGGCAATTCGGCACCCGCCATATATGAAATACCTTCGGCCATTAAACTAATACCAGGGCTCGACGAGGTTGTCATAACACGTTTTCCGGCACCTGCACCTCCATATAGCATATTAATAGAAGCTGTTTCGCTTTCTGCTTGCAAAACAACCATACCAGTTCTTTTTTCTGGCTGCTGAGCCATGAGGTATTCAATTACTTCCGATTGAGGCGTAATAGGATATCCAAAATATCCATCGCAACCTGCACGGATTGCGGCTTCGGCAACAGCCTCATTTCCCTTCATTAATTTAAAGTCTCCCATTTTTATAGTCTTTAGAATTATTCAACTTTTTTTGAGTAAACAGTAATGACGCCGTCGGGGCAAACAAGTGCACAATTCATGCACCCAGTGCAAGCATCTTGGTAAGGCTCGGCGAAAAAATATCCCTTGATATTAACCGTATCGGTCATTCTAATCACATCGAACGGACAAGCACCCACACACAACTCGCATCCCTTGCAGCGATCCTTGTCAATCACAATTGCTCCTTTAACTTTTGCCATATTGCATATTTTTGAAAGTTTCACGGCGAAATTATAAATATTTTTTTTAAGAATCCTGTTTTTCTCTTTTTTTTTTCACAGTTGGTCGATTGCAACAATTCACAACAATTGCTTTACAATTTAATGCTGCTAATTTGTAGTATAAAAACACATATTAATTATACAAATACACAATTAGTTTTAATTTTTTTGTAAAATGAATTAACATTATTTATTCCAAGTAATAATACCTACGAAAATTATATTTTAGTCCTAATAATTCTATCGGTATTTAACAATCAATGAAATATGTGACATTTCTTTGGACCATCATATATTTCAAATTGGTATAACTTTGAAATGTATAACATACAAAAATCCCCATTGTTTAAAACGGGGATTTTACAACTGGCAATTACTAAAAAATGCCATTAATATTAGGTATTACAATCCAAAACGCTTGCGAATATCGTCAACGCGATTGAGTTGTTCCCATGCAAAGAAGCGAACATTTTTGAAATACTTGTCGTCGCCATTTACATTTTTAATATATGCACCTTTGTGACGGCTGCTCACCTCAACTTCTTTTTCGTAGCTATCGCGGCCAAAATGACCATAAGCTGCGGTAGGAACATAAATAGGATTGCACAAGCCATAATCGCGAACAATTGCAAACGGACGCATATCGAACAATTCTTGAACCGCTTCGCCAATTTGTCCATCGGTTAATTTCACCTTTGCGGTTCCGTAGGTATCTACATTGAATCCTACTGGTTTAGCAATACCAATAGCATAGGCCACCTGAACCAATATTTTGTCGGCAACACCAGCTGCTACAAGGTTTTTGGCAATATGTCGCATGGCATAAGCTGCCGAACGGTCAACTTTCGATGGATCTTTGCCCGAGAAGGCACCGCCACCATGAGCTCCGTGTCCGCCATAGGTATCGACAATAATTTTACGTCCGGTAAGACCACTGTCGCCATGAGGACCACCAATAACAAATTTGCCTGTGGGATTCACAAACAATTTGAAGTCGTTTTTGAACAAATCGCGAACACGAGCTGGAATAGCTTCCAAAACGCGTGGCAAAAGAATGTTGCGCACATCGCTGGTAATTACTTTGTGCATTTCATCTTCGCTCGAAAAATCGTCGTGCTGGGTCGAAATAACAATGGCTTCGATGCGTTGCACCACTTTATTGTCGTCGTATTCAACAGTCACCTGCGATTTGGCATCGGGACGCAAATATGTCATTACTTTTCCTTCTTTGCGGATGGCAGCAAGCTCCTGCACCAAAATATGGGCAAGCTCAACCGACATGGGCATATAATTGTCCATTTCGTTGCTGGCAAAGCCAAACATCATTCCTTGGTCGCCAGCACCTTGTTCTTCTTCGTTTTGGCGCACAACCCCCTGATGAATATCGGGCGACTGACCGTGAATGGCCGAAACAATACCGCACGAATTGAAGTCGAAGCGATATTCAGGCTTGATATAACCAATTTGTTCAACAACTTTGCGAGCAGCTTCCTGCTGATCGACCCATCCTTCGGTGGTCACTTCGCCAGCCATCACCACCAAACCTGTGGTAACCATTGTTTCGCAGGCAACCTTCGATTTGGGGTCCTGACGCAAAAACTCATCCAATAAAGAGTCGGAAATTTGGTCGGCTACTTTGTCTGGATGTCCTTCAGAAACAGATTCTGATGTGAAATAAAATCCCATGGTCTTTACTTTTAAAGATTAATTTTCAGATAGAAAAGTGGGGATTTTTTTGCTTGCAAAAGCTTCTTTAGCATTTTTTTTCGTGGTTGCAAGCAATCAAATCTTTCCACGGCGCAAAGGTAGAAAAATAATTTTGAACGAAAACAACAATTATTTCGTCAACTGTTGAAAAAGCTCCTCGATAGAATGTTTTTCTTTGGCAAGCGACAATACCTTATAATTATTACGGACTGCAAAATCGAACAATTCTTTACGGGTATCGGTTGTCTGAACGACTTCAAGCTCCCAATTGTTGCCAAGTTTCGAAATGGCATTTTTGACTCCTTTCACTGTTAAAATTGCATCTTTACTCACTTTCTGGTCGAATTCAACTAAAATGATTTCGGAGCTAAAAAATAAATCGCGCAGATTTTCAGTTTTGTTATCGGCAACAATTTTTCCCTTATCGATAATAATAACACGACTGCACAATGCTTCGACTTCTTGCATAATATGGGTAGAAAGCAACACCGTTTTTTCGGAGCCAATTTTACGAATCAATTCGCGAATTTCGACAATCTGATTGGGATCGAGTCCGCTGGTTGGCTCATCCATAATAAGCACATCGGGATTGTGAATTAGCGCCTGAGCCAAACCAACACGCTGTTTGTAGCCTTTCGACAATGCACCAATACGTTTGTGCATTTCGGGTTTAAGTCCAGTAAGCGCTATCATCTCGTCGATTCTAGTTTTCTTATCTTTCAGGTGGTGAAGACCAGCCATAAAATCGAGAAATTCCTTTACATACATATCGTAATACAAAGGATTATTCTCTGGCAAATAGCCAATAACACGACGAACAGCCATACTGTCGGTTGCTGTGTTGTGCTCATTCACAAAAGCTTCGCCCTCTGTTGGTGGTAGGTAGCAAGTAATAATTTTCATCAAAGTTGACTTCCCTGCCCCGTTGGGACCAAGCAATCCAACTATTTCGCCCTTTTCGATAGTGAGCGATACATTATCAAGGGCTTTCTGATGACGATAGAGCTTTGTTACATTTTTTACCTGAATTGACATGCGAGCGTATTTTCCACAAAAGTAATTGATTTATGATTATTGTTTTACGAAATTTAAAAAGATGTGTTTTTATATTTAGAGATATTTTTAAATATACCACACGATACAATCGTGCTAAAGCGGAGGTAAAGCTTAAGTCCATGCTTCCATGCCTGCCACCCTAAAATTGTGTGGCATGCAGACAGGAATACTTTGCAAGCTACCACAATCAAAATGCTTTTTAGAGCAAAACTCTGCATGGCAGCGGTTGAGTGTCGCAAATAAAATAGCTCTATACTAAAATTAAGTGGATAAAGAAAAACCCAAAAAACAAAAATTCACGATAAAGTATTCTTTTCGGAAAACAATACGAAGAAAGGAACTTTACTTTTTCATCATTTCTTTCAAAGCGCAGCCATCGCAACTATTACTATGAGTACAACTTCTGCATGCTCCGGCAGGAGCTTTGTGTCGGATTTGGCGATAAATTGAACGCAATGCAACAAATACAGCTGCACCTATGATGATATAAACAACAATTTCTTGAAAATTCATCTGAATAGAATTAAAACCGATAAGTAAAAAAACAACAAAGCTTGAGCGAGGAAAACCAATCCCCAGAAAGCAGCAGGCAAATGAGTTAGTTTTGCCAAATTGGTGGCATCGCCTGCTTCGGATGGACGAACAAAGCTGAACCACACAATCACAAACGAAGAAAACAAGGACTCGAGCAACATGATACCTGTGTAAGCATACATCATCATCCAATCTTTTTCGGGTGCTTTCAAAATCACAAAAAAATACGCAGCCAACATTGCTACAATCCACAAAATTCCGTATGTATTGCGAACAGCGAGCAAAAGAAGTAAACCCGACAACAGAGCCATACTCACATGCAATCCCCAATCGTAGCCTGCCGAAAGTAAAACAATAAACACAAAGGGAGCCAACGAAGCAAACACGTAGCCTGCAAGCGAAATGATAAACTGAGCAGTTTTGTTGGTGCTTTTTGTAATGGTGGTTCCCGAAGTATCGTAAAACAAATCGATACGAAGCACTTCGCTTTTGGTGAACCAAGCTGCCAAGGCGTGACCTCCTTCGTGAAACAAGGTATTGAATACACGGAAAAACTTTCCTGCATACGGAATGCGACAAAGAATAAATCCGCCAGCAGCAAGTGTCAGAAATAATATGCTTTCTTCTTTATTCATGTGCAAAGTTGTTGAACCAACGACGGTACACCTTCGGTCGTGGTTTGAATTGCAAATAAACAAAAAATCGAACAAAGACCGACATCCATTTTTGTTTGGGTTCGTACCACACATCTTCAACAATAACAGAACCCTTTTTGCTTTTGCGAACAATATGTTTGTGTTTCCACGATTTCAAAAAAAATGGCAAAACCTTCCCAACGTCTTCGAAGCCCCATTCAAAGTCGTTTTCCCATTCGTTGGAAATAACACTTACCCAATTCTGAACAATAAACATCGATTTTATTTGCAAATGAATTTCGCTACCAATCGAATTTCCGTCGTATCGAAGAATTTTAAGGGCAACAAACGAAGGCTTGAGTTCCAAAAACAACTCTCGATTGAATGATTGTTTGATTTTTTCGAGCGGGCTATCAACAGGAATTTCAATCAGGTAATTCATTGGTTTCAATTTGCATGGTGCTCACCGTATTGTTTTCGGGATTGAAAATTCTGATTGCATGGTTGTTGGTATCAACAATATAGAGCAGTCCGTTCATCGAAAGCAAATCGGACATCGAAACCGAACGATTGGTATTGAGCCAATCGGCATAAGCTGGAAAATCGGGGGCTTTTATATTGCCTTTTACAGAAATTTCGTTCATAGTAGAGAGAGTTTTGAACAATGCATCTTGCGCATCTGCGCTTTTAAGTACAGCAAAAGCCATTACAAAAACAACTATTTTCAGTAAAGTGAGCATTGTTTACTTTTCTTCCATAAAGGTACTTACAATCGGGGCTCGAAATGAACCCAAATCGTTCGGAAGAAATGATATTTAACAGAAGAATCCCCGCTGTTTGAAGCAACGGGGATTCAGAATTTGAGATTACAAAATGCAATCAGCAAATACTAATCGAGCAAATGCACCACAATACCACTGCGGAGCTTAGGCTCGAACCAAGTGGTTTTAGGAGGCATAATGTTGTTGGTATCGGCAATATCGATGAGCTGCTTCATGG